>CAYFLF010000011.1:0-21918 GCA_964343725.1 uncultured Bordetella sp. | reverse complement strand
AGCAACTCTTGGATGATGGATCGCAAATGCACTTTTTTAGTGGTGACTAAAGGAAAGCCTTCATTCAAATCAAAGCGCATTTGGTAGCCAAAAACGCTTCTGGTGCCAGTGCCCGTGCGATCGGTTTTAGACACACCATGGGTATACACATGGCGCATGAAATCTTCGTATTGGCTTCTGATGGGACGCATAAAAATTTAGTTTTTTAGTAAATGTTGAAGTGTAAATACTCGAGAGATTGCGATAGATTGAAACTATCTAACGGACAACTCGACCGGGATTCAAAATTCCAAGTGGGTCGAGTGCCTGTTTGACCTGTCGCATGATGGTGAGCGCAATGGGGTCTTTGTAGTCAGGCAGGCTGTCGACTTTCAAACTTCCAATTCCGTGTTCCGCTGAGATAGAGCCGCCAAAACTTTTGACAGCGTCATAAACCAAATGGTTGACACGCGCTTCATAGTCATTAAGGAATGCCACATTGTCATGACCATCGGGAACTTGAACGTTGTAGTGCAAATTGCCATCGCCTAAATGTCCAAAGTTCACCAAGCGCACACCTGGAATTTCTTTTGCCAGTTGGGCATCTGTTTTTTCTACAAAGGCCGCGATGGATGAAACCGACAAGGAGATATCGTGTTTGATATTCAAACCTTCTTGTGCTTGCGCCATGGTGATGCTTTCGCGGATATGCCAAAAGTTATGCGCTTGTGAAAGATTTTCTGCAACAACGGCATCTGTGACGCAACCCGCATCCAAAGCAACTTCTAATAAATGCTCAAAGCGTTCGCGTGCATGCTCTTGCGATTCGGTGTCAGAGTTTTCTAATAAAACGCAATATGGAGATTGATCCCACAAAGGGATGCGCAATTGCGGAAAATGTTTGTTCACCAATGCCAATGAAAATTGGTTCATCATCTCGAACCCTGTTAGGCTGGCACCTAGATGTTGGTGTGCAAGCCCGAGCAATTCCACTGCGGCAGGGACTGAGGGCACAGCCGCCCAAGCGGTAAGGGTGGCGGCAGGTTTAGGAAAAAGCTTCATCGTGGCGGCCGTGATGATGCCAAGAGTGCCTTCGCTACCAATCATCAAATTACGCAAGTCGTATCCCGTATTGTCTTTGCGTAAACCACTGAGGCCATGCATCACGTCACCAGATGCAGTGACCACTTCGAGTCCTAAACATAATTCACGCGCATTGCCATAGCGCACCACCTGTGTGCCACCAGCGTTAGTGCCTAAATTGCCGCCAATCGTGCAACTGCCTTCGGAACCCAAGCTCAGTGGAAATAAATACCCTGCTTTCTCAGCGGCGTCTTGCACACTTTGTAGCGTGCAACCCGCTTCTACCGTGATGGTGAGGTTGTCTGCGTCGACTTTGCGAACACGTTGCATCCGTTGCATGCTCAACACCACTTGTGTGCCGCTCTCATCTGGAATGGAGCCCACTACCAAGCCTGTGTTACCGCCTTGGGGCACGATACTGACTCTTGCGTTGGCGCAAGCTTTGACAATGGCAGACACCTCTTCTGTGTTGGCTGGTCGAACGACTGCAAGGGCCTTGCCACGCGAGCGTTTACGCCAATCTTGCTCGTAATTGGATAAGTCCCCCTCAGTCAATACATGGTTAGCGCCTAGTATTTGGCGCAACTGGTCTATCAGGGCTGATGAATGGAGATCAGACATTTTGTAAAGATTGAAAACGCAAGCGTACATGAAGCGCGCAAGCAATGAATAAAACCACGCAAAGCACTACTTCTGCAAAAGCAAAATAGCAACTAGGTGCAGCATCTCCCCAAGCGCGCACCACACCCTCCGTGAAATATAACCAAATGAACAAACTCACCCAGCGGTAGGTGTACATGCGGTTTTTTAGTAGGCCAGCGAGAGGGATACACAGGGGTAATACTTTCAAAGCCAGCAAAGTCCCACCAGGACGAAGCGGAGCCAGCCAGAGTTCCCAAACCAGTCCCAAAACGATCAAGCCGATCAAGCTGAGAACGGCGAGTAATCGGGTTTGCAAAACGTGGGCAGGAAGTGGCGTCATAGATGCTGGCATGATGTAGCCCATGATTGTCTCGCATCTTCAAAAATTCATGGCGCATTTGGCGCAATTTCCTTGGGCCAACACGGCACGCGTGGTGGCTTTGCGTTTTCGCGAGGACCGTTTGGGTCAAACCGCAGGTAGTTTGACCTTCACGACCTTGATCGCACTCGTTCCTTTTGTGACCGTCGCTTTGGCTGTTTTTACAGTCTTTCCCATCTTTAGTGAGTTTCAAGCCGTGGTGCAAAAACGATTGGTGGAGAGTTTGGTGCCAGACAATATCTCGCGCCAAGTTTTAGGCTATCTCACCATCTTTGCCAGCAAAGCAAGTCGCCTAGGTGCAGTGGGCGTGACAGCCCTGATATTGTCGGCATTGGCTTTGGTCTTTACCATCGAGCGCACCCTGAACGCAATTTGGCGTGTGAAAAATAAGCGTCCGTTTGCGCAAAGATTGCTGCTCTACTGGACAGCGCTGACCTTGGGCCCGTTGATGATGGGTGTAGGCATTGTGATGACGACTCAATTTGTGAGTTTTTCACAAGACTTTTCTCCCACAGCATTTGGAAATGTGGGCTGGGTTTTAAGTTCTCTAGAGTACGGCTTATTTGTCTGGTGTGTTGCCGCCTTGTATCGCTATGGGCCTTACACGCAAGTGCCTTGGAGCCACGCTTTTGTGGGTGGAACTTGGGTGGTAGCAGCCATCACCATTGCTCGAAACGTATTGGCTTATTTCTTTGGAAAGATGTCTACTTATTCGATGGTGTATGGCGCTTTTGCCACCTTTCCAATCTTGGTGGTCTGGATTTACTTGGCGTGGACGATTGTGTTGATGGGTGCGGTGTTCGTTGCCAATTTGCACACCCTCCTGAGTGGTGTTTCGCGTGATCTACGTACTGCGGGTTGGCGTTTTGAATTGGCTTTAGAAGTTTTGCAATATCTGCACCAAGCCAGGCACAGCCAATCGCGTGGAGCGACGCTTTTGCAACTTTGCAGCGATTTACGACTCGACCCGCTGCAAGTCGATGAGGTGCTTGCCACTTTGGTCGATTTGGACTGGATAGGGCGTTTGAGTGAGTCGTCTGGTTCAACCCATCAAACGATGAGTGAATCACGCTACATCTTGCTGATCGATAAATCGCAAACCGAATTAGCGCCTCTCATGGAGAGGTTGCTTCTCAAGCCAAGCGCGCATAACCAGCGCTTATGGGCGCAATGGCAAACATTGCGCTTGGCCGACGTGATCTAACGCAAGCCCAAGAATTCTCTCAAGGCGTGCAAAGTTTCCTCAGGCGATTCACCCATTTGGTGATGCCCCATGGGTAACTCCACGACTTGAAATTTCTTGCCGTGTGCGCGTGCTGTATCTATCAGACCTTTAGCGCCTTTGGGGTGCGTCATCTGATCTTGCTTACCAAGCAAAAACAAAATAGGGCATGTCACTGCCTGCATAGCTTCTAGGCCATGTGTGTAGGTATCACAGGCTTTGAACCCTCTATGAAAGATATTGACTTTTGTATTGCTCGCCAAAACCCGACGCCCGAGTGCCATCGAAGTACCGTAAACCCAAGTTCCTGGGCCCAGCATCGAGGGTGGGGCATTCAAGGTTGCCCTTGAAAATACATTCACCATTTGCAGAGCTTTCATGGGTTCATGCAATGACGCTTCCATGAGTGCAGGGGATACAGGCATGGGGAACGCAATGCCAACCAAGCAGAGATGTGTGATTCGATCTTTCAAACGACCTGCTGCTTCTAGCGCTATCAGGGAACCCCAACTATGACCTACCAACGCGGCTTTTTGAACCCCTACAGCATCTAGCAGTTGTTCAATAAAAACCGATGCAGCCTCCACGCTGTCAGGCGCATCGCCACCGCTACGGCAGTGACCAGGAAGATCGACTGCTAAAACATTAAATCCGTGATGGGCCAGGTAGCGGCTTTGCAAAATCCAAACACTGTGGTCATGTAAAACGCCGTGGATGAATACCACCGTTGGCTTGCTGGCATCAAATGCTTTGCCGCCTGTATAGGCATAAGCTTCGTAGGATGGTTGGGACGCTGCTGGGATAAGAATTTTCATTGCGATATCCCTTTTATGCGGTCGTTGGTTTTGCAGTTGAATGGGCGGCTTTTTCAGCAGCCTTCAGAGCACGCTTCAAATCGTCGATCAAATCGGTTGGGTCTTCTAGTCCAATGGACAGGCGAATGGTTCCTGGGCCTATGCCGGCGTTGACCAGTGCTTCGTCACTCATCCTAAAGTGCGTGGTACTTGCAGGATGAATCACCAAACTACGGCAGTCCCCCACATTGGCCAAGTGGCTAAATAATTTGAGCGCTTCAATGAAAGCGCGGCCTTGCTCGCGAGAGCCTTTGATATCAAAACTAAAGACCGAGCCTGCACCACGGGGGCCAAAGCGTAGAAGTTTTTTTGCCAAGTTGTGGCTAGCGTGACTCTCCATCAGCGGGTGACCTACGCGACTCACCAGTGGATGGCTCGCTAAAAATTCCACCACTTTTTCGGTGTTGGACATATGGCGTTCCATGCGCAGCGGCAAGGTTTCAATACCTTGCAAAATCAACCAAGCGCTGTGCGGACTCATGCAAGCGCCAAAGTCTCGCAATCCTTCACGGCGCGCGCGTAATAGAAAAGCCCCTACCGTGCTCTCTTCCGTGAACACCATATTGTGAAAGCCTTCGTAGCTTTGCGACAACTCGGGGAACTTGCCACTTCGTTCCCAATCAAAACTACCAGCGTCCACCACGATGCCGCCTATCACTGTGCCGTGGCCACTTAAAAACTTAGTGGCGGAGTGATAGAGCAAATCAGCCCCTAAATCAAAAGGTTTGAGCAAATAGGGCGATGTCAAAGTGCTGTCGACCAATAATGGAACACCCGCTTCATGCGCAATTTGTGAAACCGTGGGGATGTCCAGCACATCGAGTCCTGGGTTACCAACTGTTTCGCCAAAAAATAATTTGGTGTTGGGTCGAACAGCTTTGCGCCAGCCGTCCATATCGTGCGGATGTACAAAGGTAGTGTCGATGCCAAAACGGCTCATGGTGTAGTGCAATAAATTATGCGAACCACCATATAAAGCGCTACTCGACACAATATGAGAGCCTGCACCCATCAAGGTGGCCACGCTCAAATGCAATGCCGCTTGCCCGCTAGCGGTAGCGATAGCACCTATCCCACCCTCCAAAGCCGCCATCCGTTGTTCCAATACGGCATTGGTCGGATTGCTGATGCGGCTGTAAACATGCCCCGCACGTTCTAGGTTGAACAAGGAGGCCGCATGGTCACTGGATTCAAATACAAATGAGGTGGTCAGATGAATGGGCGTAGCGCGTGCGCCAGTTGCGGGGTCTGGGCTTGCGCCAGCATGCAATGCAAGGGTGTCAAAACTTGGGTCGGTGTAGCCAGGCATGGTTTCCTCGGGTGTAAGAAGTGGTTTTGAAAGCGCATTGTGGGCTATATTTGGGCATCCATGCGAGGAGGTGCACTATGAAAGTCAGTGATATTTTGCGCGTCAAAGGCGACAGTCCTCTGTTCACCATAGATCCATCTGAGTCTCTGCTCCATGCTGTCAATACCATGGCGACCAAAGACATGGGTTCTTTATTGGTGATGCAGCACGGCAAACTGGTAGGCCTGTTAACTTTTCGCGAAGTCATCATGGCTTTGCATCGTCATAGCGGTGCTTTGGGTGATGCAAAAGTCAGTAGTGCAATGGATGAGCACCCGCTAACCTGTACGCCCGAACACGAAATCGACGAAGTGCGTCAAATGATGATTGAGAGCCATTCGCGCTACATCCCGATTGTGGAAGAGGGCGCACTCAAAGGCGTTATCAGTTTTTATGACGTTGCCAAAGCAGTGCTGGATAGTCATAACTTCGAAAACAAAATGCTCAAGGCCTATATCCGCGATTGGCCTAGCGAAGACTCTGATTCATCATCGCAATCTGCACGAGCCTAGAGCTCACAAGGCGTGGGTGGGATAATCACGCCTTATGAGCGGAAATACTTTTGGAACCCTTTTTTGTGTCACCAACTTCGGTGAATCGCACGGCCCAGCGATAGGTTGTGTCATAGACGGTTGCCCGCCTGGCATGGCGTTGACTGAAGCTGATATTCAACAAGAACTAGACAGACGTCGCCCAGGCACCAGTCGCCACGTTACCCAGCGCAATGAACCCGATCTGGTGCAAATTCTCTCTGGTGTATATGAAGGTAAAACCACCGGCACACCAATCGCACTGTTGATTCAAAACACCGACCAACGTAGCAAAGACTACGGCAATTTGTTACAGACTTTTCGCCCAGGCCATGCGGACTACACCTATTTTCAAAAATACGGCGTCAGAGACCCGCGTGGCGGTGGTCGCTCCTCTGCGCGCTTGACAGCCCCTACGGTTGCTGCAGGAGCTGTCGCCAAAAAATGGCTGAAAGAAAAATACGGCACCCAATTCAAGGGATGCATGACGCAACTAGGCGATATGCCGATTGCGTTTGAGAGTTGGGACCATGTTGGACACAACCCTTTTTACGCGCCCTGTGCAGACGTTGAAGCTTTAGAGGACTACATGGACAAACTGCGTAAAGCAGGTGACTCGTGTGGCGCGCGTATTCGTGTGGTGGCAACTGGCATGCCTGTGGGGCTAGGCCAACCCTTGTACGACAAATTGGACGCGGACATTGCTTATGCAATGATGGGATTGAACGCTGTCAAAGGGGTCGAAATCGGTTCTGGTTTTGCCAGCGTCGCGCATCGTGGCGTCATGCATGGTGACGCACTCACGCCCCAAGGCTTTGCTACCAACCATGCTGGTGGTGTGTTGGGTGGCATCAGCACAGGACAAGATTTAGAAGTAGGCATCGCCATCAAACCCACGAGTTCTATTCTGAGCCCGCGCGATTCAATTGACCAAAACAGTCAACCGGTGGAGGTCGTCACCAAAGGTCGACATGACCCCTGCGTGGGGATCCGCGCGACGCCTATTGCCGAGGCACTTTTGGCCTTGGTAGTGATGGACCATGCGCTACGCCACCGTGCGCAGTGCGGAGACGTGCGCGTGGACATGCCAGCCATCGCTGGACGTATCGCTTAAGAGGCCGTTCTGTGGAAGACTCAGCGCCCCCTAGGCGCAATGCGTTGTTTTCTTTTGCGGCGCTGTCAGCCAGTTACTTTGCGCATATCGGGTTCTTTAATCCCTATTTGCCTTTATGGCTCAAGTCATTGGGCCTCTCCATCACCACGATTGGTTTGCTGACAGCTGTTCAATCAATGACACGTATCTTGGCACCCTATGGATGGGGCTGGTTGAGTGATCACAGTGCAGACCGTATCAACTTATTGCGTTATTGCGCAGGCGCTGCATTGGTATGCGCCATGGGTTTGTTTTTTCAAATAGGCCTCGTGTGGTTGGCGGTGGTGTTGCTTGGCATGTTTATACACACCAGTGCCATGATGCCCATGAGCGAGGCTGCGCTCGCGCAATGGGTCAGTAGCGAAGGGACTTTTAATACCAAGCGGTATGGTCGAATTCGTTTGTGGGGATCCATAGGTTTTTTAGTCACCGTCTTTGTCGCTGGCGCATGGTTTGACCACCACGGTATGGAGAGCTTTCCCGCTTGGGCTGTGGGATCTTTGTTGGCGCTCAATATCAGCGTGTGGTGGTTACCCAAGCAACGCGAGGTGACACACCACGATCAAGCCTCTCTTCCTGTTTTTGGCGTTTTAAAGCAAGCCAAAGTGCGCTGGTTTTTTGCCACTGTTTTTTTTCATGTGTTTGCGCATATCGGGGTGTATGTCTTTTTGTCTTTGTACTTGGATGCTCTGGGATACAGCAAAACCATGATTGGCATTTTGTGGGCTGTATCGGTCGCTACTGAAATTATTTGGTTCTTCACCCAAAGCAAATGGTTGCCGCTATTTAACCTATCGGCATGGCTAATCGTGTGCGCTTGCGTGATGGTGTTACGTATGTGCCTGACAGCATGGTGGGCTGACGCGCTGATAGCGCTGTGGATCGCGCAGATGATGCATGCGGTAACGTTTGCTACGCACCACACGGTTTGTATTTCAATATTGACCAAGCACTTTCCAGGAAAACTAAGAGGCAGAGGCCAAGCTTTGTACGCGTCTATTGGCTACGGCATACCTGGGGTGCTAGGTGCGATGCTAGGCGGTTTATTGAGTGATAGTTTTGGATTGACCGCTATTTATGTCGCATCAGTCGCCTTGGCTTTATGTGCTTGCATCTGCGCATGGCGTACCCATTATTTGAGTCGCAGAGACGTTTTTATAGAAAGCAGCGACGCTGCTTAATCTTTGGGACGGAAGCTGATCACCAAGGGAGAATGGACACGGCCATCGGTATCGCGGGGCAACACTTCGGTTTTATCGATGGCTTTTAACACTGCATTATCCCAAGCAGCGTTACCGCTAGATTTGATGAGTTTCTTGCCAACGATCGTGCCATCAGGGGCGCAACGTACTTCTACGTCTGCAGACGCGTTGGATGTTATTTCTTCTGTGAAAGTGATATTGGGCTTGATGCGTGCGCGAATACGTCCGCCATAACTATCTGACGGCCCTGCTGCACGTTGTGCGGTGCCAGTGGCGTTTTCGTCACCCGTTGCGCCTGCCATACCGGCAATGCGCTTCATGTTCTCTTGTCGCAAGGCCTCTATTTTTTTGACATCTGTAGGGGAGGGCTTAGCGTCTTTTTGCTCTTGAAGTTTTTTGGCTTCTTTGTCCTTGAGTTCTTTCTCTTTGCGCTCTTTCTCTTTCTTTTCTTTTTCCTTTAACTCTTTTTCTTTCAAAGCCTTCTCTTTGAGTTCTTTTTCCTTTTGTTCTTTTTCTTTCAGTTCCTTCTCTCTGAGCTCCTTTTCCCTGAGTTTGGCTTTCATCTCTTCTTCTTTTCGGAGAAGTTCTTTTTTCAAACGTTCCGCTTCAATTGCTTCCTGCTTCTTTTTTTCTTCTTCCAATTGTTTTTTGCGTTTTGCCAAAGCAATGTCAGCATCCACATTTGACGTGGGTGCAGGGGGAGGTTTCACCATTTCTTTGGGCGCGGGAGGAGGTGGCGGCGGTGGGGGTGGAGGTTCGACCTCTACTGGCTTGGGTGCAGCAGCCATTGGAATAGCCGCCCATAACTCCGCCTCGACGGAGAGACTGTTGTCTTGCTTCCATTGAATCCCTGCAGTTAAGGCGAGCATCAGCAAGAAGTGGATCAGTAGCGCCAAACCCAGTGAGCGCCCAGTTCCCTGAGGCGGCGGGGGCGCAAACTCGAGATACGCAGGCGTTGCAGTCATTAGTCAGTGAGTTGCACAGACAGTCCTACGCGGGCAATACCTGCGCGTTGCAAGGTGTCCATGGCTTTGACAACGGTTTCGTATTTAATGGCTCGGTCAGCTGATATCACCACTGGTGCATCGGTGGAATTGGCTGTCAATTCGCGTACATCCTTGACCAAGTTACCTAAAGAGCTGGGCAGCGATTTCGTCACGGTACCTGTACTTTTGATGGTGATTTTTTCGTCCTTGCTGATTTCTATTTGAACGACTTGGGTTGGTACGTTAGAGGCTTTTCCAACCGTGGGTAAATCAATCACACTAGGTGAAATCAAAGGCGCTGTGACCATGAAAATAATCAACAGCACCAACATCACGTCAATGAACGGCACCATATTGATGTCATTCATGGCGCGGCGGCCTTTGCGGCCAGAACGCGGAGCAGTAGAAGCCATGCGTCAGCTCCCTGTTAATGGCCCGAGGGGCTGGCGCTGACGTTGCGCTGCAAGATATTGGAGAACTCTTCGATAAACGTTTCTAACTTATTGGAGATGCGATCAATATCGCGTGCAAATCGGTTGTAAGCCAATACAGCAGGAATGGCTGCAAACAAACCAATCGCAGTGGCTACCAAGGCCTCTGCAATGCCAGGCGCTACTTTGGCCAGCGTGACTTGTTGCATGCTAGCCAAGCCGGTGAAGGCGTGCATGATGCCCCATACCGTGCCGAATAAACCCACATATGGAGAGACTGAACCAACAGACGCCAAAAAAGAAAGATTGGATTCAATGGCATCCATCTCGCGTTGGTAGCTAGCACGCATCGCGCGCCGTGCTCCATCCATCAACATGCTGGTGTCATTGATACGACGCTCACGAAGCTTTTGGTATTCGCGCATACCGCTGGCGAAGATGCGCTCCATGGGACCAGAGAGTTTTGCGTTTTGGGCAGCCGCTGCAAAAAGCTCATTCAAACTGGCACCAGACCAGAAATCGCGCTCAAAGGTTTCGTTCAAGTCTTTGATGCGCCCAATTGCAATGATCTTGCGAAAGATGGCTGTCCAACTGGCAATAGAGACTAGCAACAAAATAGCCACCACGGCTTGTACAACCCAGCTGGCATTGAGCAATAAATGGATGATGGAAAAATCTTGATTCATAGCAGTCGTTCTAGTACTAAAGGTGGAATTCTCGCAGGCTTTAAGTCCTCGGCTTGCACCCATCCAATGCGGATAGTGCCTTCGCAAAGCAATTGGTCATCACGCCAAGCTTGCTGCGCAATTGTCAAACTGGCGCGACCACTGGTTTGCAATTGTGCGGTGATGCGCAGTAAGTCATCTAGTCTTGCACTTTGCAAATATTTCACGTGGGTTTCGCTCACCACAAACATGCCCCCCGTTTCTTCACGTAAGGCTTGTTGACCAATCCCTAATGCGCGCAACCATTCGGTGCGGGCGCGTTCAAAAAATTTGAGGTAATTGGCATAGAACACAATGCCGCCGGCATCGGTGTCCTCCCAATACACGCGTAGAGGGTGCTCATAAATTTGAGAGCTCATGCTGTCGGGGTAGGCGTTGCTGCCCCGTTACGACGGTCCGATTGCACCTCATGACTACGTAATGTCGGCACCAAGCTGTTGAGTACGGCATTGACGTATTTATGGCCATCTGTGCCACCAAATGATTTGGCAAGTTCGATGTATTCGTTCAGAACCACGCGCCAAGGCACATCCATGCAATGCTGAAACTCGTAAACCCCCATCCACATCACCGCGTGTTCGATGGGAGATATTTCGTCGAGTTTGCGATCTAACAAAGGGGTGATGAGTGAATCCAGCGCATCGCGGTGTTCAATGCAACCGTATAGCAGTGCGTCGTAATGCACCGAATCGGATTTGTGAAATCCACTCAAGTCACGGGTAAAGACATCGATATCTGCGGCGTCGTTTCGCCCCACCAAAAATTGGTACAAACCTTGTAATGCAAACTCACGTGCGCGACTACGCCCATTTTTAGAGGCGCTTTTGCGAACGGGTTTGGCATCTACGCTCATGCAAGTTGCTCCAGCAACAAAGCCATTTCAACTGCCACACGCGCTGCGTCACGTCCTTTTTCGGTTTGACGGGCAAGGGCTTGGGGCACGTCTTCGGTTGTCAAAATGGCATTGGCAACGGGCACATGGAAATCCATGCTGACACGCGACACGCCGGCACCAGATTCATTGGCGACGAGTTCAAAGTGATAGGTCTCGCCGCGAATGATGCATCCCAATGCAATCAATGCGTTGTAAGGCTCAGGTTCTTCAATATGCGCCAAGGCTTGCAGTGCCAAAGGTATTTCTAAGGCGCCAGGCACAAACACATGGGTGATGCGTTCTTGCTTGACGCCCATCGCAGTCAATTCCGCTAAACAAGCTTTTGCGAGTGCGTCCGTTATTTCGGGATTGAAGCGTGCTTGAACGATGCCCACTTTGAGTGCGCTGCCGTCTAATTGGCTGGGAGTTTGTGAGTTGGGTGTGAACATTTTTTATTCTTTGCTAACGTAACCAGTGATTTCGAGACCATAACCCGCCATGCTGGGCATGCGACGTGGGTTTCCAAGCAAGCGCATTTTTTGTACCCCACAGTCGCGCAATATTTGCGCGCCAACGCCGTAACTGCGCAAATCCATACGACCCCGCTCTGGTGCGTGGGCGGAACGCGCAGTTCCATCAAACTGGGCGAGTAGTTGTGCACCGCTTTCGCCGCAGTTAAGTAGCACGATGACGCCAGCGCCTTCTTTGGCGATACGCCGCATAGCGGCATCGAGCCCCCATGAGTGCATGATGCGATCGGGTTCCAATGCATCAAGTACCGACAAAGGCTCATGCACCCGCGCGAGTACCGAATGGTCAGCGTCCCACTGGCCTTTGATCAAGGCAAGGTGGACTGCGCCGCTGGTGCTGTCTTGGTAAGCCACCGCTTTGAATTCACCGTGCGCGGTTTGCATGGGGCGGGAACTGATGGCGCTGACCAAAGATTCTGTTCGGCTACGGTGTTCGATCAAGTCAGCAATCGTGCCGATCTTCAAACCGTGTTCCACAGCAAATGCTTGCAAGTCAGGCAAACGCGCCATCGTGCCGTCGTCATTCATGATTTCGCAAATAACCGCAGACGGTGAGCAACCTGCCATGGCCGCTAAGTCGCATCCAGCCTCGGTGTGACCCGCGCGCATCAACACGCCACCATCGACGGCTTGTAGGGGAAATACATGACCTGGTTGGACTAAATCGCTAGCTTGGGTATTTTTTGCAACCGCCACCTGAATGGTGCGGGCGCGGTCTGCGGCAGAAATGCCAGTCGTCACACCTTCCGCTGCTTCGATGGACACCGTAAAGGCGGTGCTATAGACCGTGCCGTTTTGGGCAGCCATGGGAGGGAGCTTGAGGTATTCGCAACGCTCGCGCGTTAAGGTCAAACAGATGAGGCCACGGCCAAAGCGAGCCATGAAGTTAATCGCTTCCGGTGAAACATGGTCACTGGCAAGCACCAAGTCACCTTCGTTTTCACGGTCTTCTTCGTCCACCAGAATGACCATGCGCCCCGCTTTGAGTTCGGCGACGATCTCATGGACGGGGGAAATCGCCGCCGTTGTTTTGGGGACAAGTTGTAGGGGGTTAGACATAACAGGCTTTCAAGCAGCGGGGTTTGTTTCGAGTAACTTTTCAACATGCAGCATGCGTTCAACGTAACGCGCTACCGTGTCGATTTCTAAATTCACCGCACTACCAGTTTTCAAACTGCCTAGGGCGGTGTTTTCAACCGTATGCGGGATCAAATTGATGCTGATTTCAGAGTTTTGCAATGCGCCTTGGGAGAGGTGGTCTTCTACTTGGTTGACCGTCAAACTCACACCATTGACTGTGATCGATCCTTTGTAGGCCAAATACTTGGCTAATGCAGTCGGCGCGGTAATTCGCAACTCCCAACTCTCGCCCACTTGTTGAAAGTGGCTCACATGGCCTGTGCCATCGACATGGCCTGAGACGATGTGTCCACCAAGTCGGTCATTGGCGCGAAGGGCTTTTTCTAAATTGACCTGACCTAATTGCGCCAAGCCACTGGTTCGTGCCAATGATTCAGCAGAAATATCGATGGTGAATTGATGGGTCTGGTTGTCCAAACTGGTGACCGTCATGCAAGCGCCATTCAAAGCGATGCTGTCACCTAAGCCCACGTCGGACAGATACCCAGCAGGTGCCTGAATGGTCAGGCGCTTGCCGTGGTGAAAAGAGCTTCCCAGGTCGTGGACAGCGGTGATGCGCCCCACGCCGGTAATGATTCCGGTGAACATCCTTGTATTTTCGCAGGTTTCTTGTTTTGGCAGGCTTAATGAGGGGGTTTGGGGCTTTGGGTGTGCGCAATGATTCGCACGTCGTCTCCCACGGGGGTGACATTTTGAATAACCAGATTGAAGGCTTGCGACAAAGTTTGGAAAGGACCAAGGTTTGCCATGCCAAGACCTTGACCAATGAGCAAGGGGGCGAGATAGACCAGTAGTTCATCGACTACTCCAGCCGCTAATAAAGAACCGTTGAGTTTGTAGCCAGCCTCTATGTGAACCTCGTTGATAGCCCTTTGACCTAGATCGTGGACCATGGCGCGCAGATCGACCTTGCCCTGCGGATTGGGCATATGGATGATGTGCGCACCTTTAGCCTCTAATGCAGCCCTGCGATTAGCGTCCTCAATCGCGCAATAAATCCAAACCTCACGTTGTGTTTGCCAAAGCTTGGCGTTTAGGGGCGTTTCCAATTTGCTGTCGACGATCACCAAGGTCGGTTGACGAGGGGTATCAATATCACGCACATTGAGTTGGGGGTTGTCTTCAAGCACCGTGCCAATGCCAGTGAGCACGGCGCAAGCACGCGCGCGCCATGTGTGCCCATCACGCCTGGCGGCTTCAGATGTGATCCACTGGCTCACGCCGTTGGTCAGTGCGGTTTGACCATCTAAGGAAGCGGCCAATTTGAGGCGCATCCATGGGACACCTTTGGTCATGCGTTTGAAGAAACCTGAGTTCATGGACCGAGCTTTGTCCTCCAAAACGCCCAAGTCGACCTGTATGCCGGCTTGACGCAAGCGCGCCAAACCGTTGCCACTTACTTCTGGGTTGGGGTCTTGTACGGCTACCACGACCCGCGCCACATTCGCTTGAATGAGTGCCTCGCAACAAGGCCCCGTGCGTCCTTGATGGCTACAGGGTTCCAAGGTGACATAAACCGTAGCGCCAGCTACGTCATAACCCTTTTGCTTGGCATCTTGGAGTGCCATGATTTCTGCATGCGCTTGGCCAGCGGGTTGGGTATGTCCTTGGCCCAACAAATCGCCTTTTGCACTGACGATGACACACCCCACTCGCGGATTGGGGGTGGTGATGTACATCGCTTTTTCAGCCCAAGTCAGGGCCAGCGTCATCCAACGGATATCAGAGTCGTTCGGGGGCATGGTCAGATTATCCAATGGGGGTCTTAAGACAATGATTTCCAGCTGTGCCATTTGCCGCTCAAAGCAGTTTGTGTGGCTCGTGACCAAACTGCTTGGATGACTACGGAGTTCGGTTGGGGCCTGGAAGGTGTCAAGGGTCCTGTGGTCGGGGTCTCGCGCACCAGCACCGTGATGCGATAAATGAATGGGGACGGCGGCAGTGGCGAACTTGAAAAACCTAATGCGCTGTTGTTGAGCCAAACCTCCACCCAGTAAAAAGCGGAGACCGCTTTGCTTGGCAAACTTGCCGAGCCCACGGGCTGAGACTGATCTACCAAGTTTTGCCATTGGTCAGCGTTCAACTCAGTGAGTGTTTTAGGGGCGCAAATCCCAGCCTGGCACATAGAAGTACCTAAACGAGTTTGCAGTTTGTCGCGTTCCGATGGGGTGTTTGGGAAGAAAGCATGGGTTTGTGCGTCTGTACCTGCGAAGTGGCGCAGATTGGTTTGGCCATCTGGCATGGTGGCTGACCCGACGATGTCTTGCACAACCAAAGGTAATACCCCGTCTCCGATCTGTTGGTTGCGAATAAGGTGGGACTGCACATTCAACAGTTGTTGATGGACCCACTGCATGCGCCAGACAGCGGCGCATGCCAGACTGGTCAAGGCCAATATGCCCAAGACCGCTGGCAAAGCAAAACCGGTTGATTTAGCTTTGACCATACCAACTCAAGCGGTTGCGTAAAGCAAAGATTTGGCGAAAAACCCGTCTGAGTTTTCCGTCGGCTGCAATCGTCTCGCCTCTGCAACCTGTGATGGATGTTGAGGTGGCTCTTACATCCACAGGCAAACGAACTGGGGTCGCCAAGCGCAAGCAAACTTCGACCGCCACAACGTGGGGTGAGCCAAAAAGTTCAGATGCCTGAACCCATTGCAGTGTTTGGAGTATGGGGTTGACTTGCGCAAAACGTGTTTGTAGATCTTCCACCCCCTCGGCCAACGCTTGGTAACTGCTACCTGTGGCGTTGGTGTCTTTACAGGTCAACTCTTTATTCGTGTTGCGCTTGAAGCTGTTGCTAACAATGGCGTTTGTGCCTGCACTGGAGTTGCCTTGGCAATCTGACGGGTCTACGCCCGACCAATGCGATAAAACCAAACCGTCATTGGCGTAATTGGTGTCGGGGTAGGTTGGGGAGAGCGTGACAAGGTTGTCACCGCCCGCAATCAGGTAAGCCGCACCGTCTAATTCGGCTTGCCGGCGAATAGCCCGAAAGGCCACGATTGCATTTTGATAGAGGGCATCCTTGGCACTCATGGCTTGCCAAGACTGGCGAGAGATTTGGTAGACGCCCAAAGCTGTGACAACGACCAAACTGCTCAGTCCCAAGCCGATGAGTAGTTCAGCGACGGAGTAGCCCCTGTTTCTCGTTTTGGATGTCATTCTTGTGGCCTGACCCATAGACTCCAACACTGCATGCGTGTGGGGCATGACGAACTGTCAGCACTGGTCTTGCTAGCAGGCCAACCAACGCTGATGCCCCACCATCCTGCAAGCCCAGACAAGGGGTAAACCGAAGCGTCTCCCTTTGGCAGTTGGGCGCGCAAAGCCTGTTGCCACTGGGCCATATCCCATTGCGCCAATTGCGGCCAGGTGCAAGCGTTGGCCGCACAGTCTTGTGTGGTTTGTCGTGACTCACCCCAATTTAAAGCGTAGAGCGCACTTTGGGATGCGTTGATGCGCATGCGATCGGCCAAATCGCTGGCCAAGCCCATAGCGGTCAGCTGGTGAATCTGTTGCTGCTGGCGCAACGAAGCTTGTTGTTGCCACCACAAAACACCTACTGCGCTCGCGGTGAGCACCAGCAAAGCGGCGAGGGCCTCGAGCATGGCTAGCCCAATATAGGATTGCCGCGAAAAAGAGCGTAGGGCTAACTGCATGTGGCGGACTCCACCCAGCGGATACGTCCGGCGCTGTTGAGACACAGGGAGCGGCTGAAGTTGACACCAGCGTTGCGCGAAAGCACCGTCCAGCGATCCCCAATGGTTCCTAAATCGCCATGGGCAGATATGAAAAAGTCGGTGCTTTTGGCATAGGTGACTTGCACCGATGCATCTAAAGACGTAGTGCTGATGACTCGTGCGCTGACTGTATTACCTGCGTTGCCTGCATTACCCGAAGCGATGCTGATCTGCCAACCGCAACTCCAGTCGGTTGCGCTGGTGCTTAGCTTGCTGCAACCGGAAAGCCGGCCCATTTGCAAACGCTGGCCCCACTGCAAGGCACGGACTCTGGCAAGTTGCAAGTCGTTAAAGAGTTGTTGGCGAACGCTGTCGATGCGCGCGCGTTCTTGCCAACGCCAAACACTGGGTAGAGCCATGCCGACCAAAAGCGCGGAAATGCCAAGGCACACCATCATCTCAACCAAGCTAAAGCCATGGATGGCATGCTTTGTGGGCGAAAAATGCAGGCGGGCCAAAAAGAAAAAACCTAGCGAGTACATAAGTACATGCTAGGTTGCTGGAGTGAAAAGTGTGTGAGCGCTACTTACAAATTATTTGCTTACCTCGTCCACCAAGCTCTTGAACTCGTCAATATCTTCAAAACTCCGGTAGACGCTGGCAAATCGGATGTAGGCCACCTTGTCTAGCTTTTTCAATTCGCGCATCACCAATTCGCCCAAGCGGGTGGAGGGCACCTCGCGGGCGCCGAGGCTCATCAGCTTTTCCTCAATTCGCTCGACTGCGTTGTCTAACTGCTCGGTACTCACCGGGCGTTTACGCAGGGCGAGCGCCATGGAACTGAGCAACTTGTTGTGCTGAAACTCGGTGCGCCGACCGTCCTTTTTCACCACGTTGGGAAAACTCACATCAGCACGCTCATACGTGGTGTAGCGCTTTTCGCAGGCACCGCATTGGCGACGGCGGCGAATCGAATCGCCGTCTTCGGACATGCGGGTTTCGACCACTTGGGTTTCGAGGTGACCGCAAAAAGGGCACTTCATCGCTTATTGGTAGACAGGGAACTTGGCTGTCAGGGCGTGGACCTTGGCGCGCACGGCGGCGATGTTGGCTTCGTCGTGTGGGTTGTCCAAGATGTCGGCAATCAGGTTGGCGGTCAAGCGCGCTTCCTCGTCTTTGAAACCCCGCGTCGTCATGGCAGGGGTGCCAATGCGTACACCGCTGGTGACGAACGGTTTTTCAGGGTCGTTCGGGATAGCGTTTTTGTTGATCGTCATGTGGGCCGCGCCGAGTGCGGCTTCGGCTTCTTTACCCGTGATTTTTTTGGAACGCAAATCGACCAGCATCACATGGCTTTGGGTACCGCCACTGACGATGCGCAAGCCGCGTTGGGTCAGGGTCTCGGCAATGATTTGGGCATTTTTGACTACCTGCTGTTGGTAGCCTTTGAACGCTGGCGCCATGGCTTCTTTGAAGGCAACTGCCTTGGCGGCGATGACATGCATCAAGGGGCCACCCTGCAGGCCAGGGAAGATAGCGCTGTTAATTGCCTTCTCGTGCTCAGCCTTCATCAAAATAATGCCGCCGCGCGGGCCACGCAAACTCTTGTGGGTGGTGGACGTGACAACGTCCGCATGGGGTACTGGGTTGGGATACACGCCCGCGGCAATCAAGCCAGCATAGTGCGCCATGTCGACCAAGAAAATCGCGCCCACGTCTTTGGCTACTTTGGCAAAACGCGCAAAGTCGATGTGCAAACTATAGGCAGAGGCACCCGCAATGATTAATTTGGGTTTGTGCGCATGCGCCTTCTCTTCCATGGCGTCGTAGTCGATCTCTTCTTTGGCGTTCAAGCCATAGGACACGACGTTGAACCATTTGCCACTCATATTGAGCGGCATGCCGTGGGTCAAGTGACCACCCTCGGCCAAGCTCATGCCCATGATGGTGTCGCCTGGTTTTAAAAAGGCGAGAAAAACCGCTTCATTGGCCGACGCACCGCAGTGCGGTTGAACGTTAGCGGCTTCGGCGCCAAAGATCGCTTTGATACGGTCAATGGCGAGTTGTTCTGCAATGTCCACGTTTTCGCAACCGCCGTAATAACGCTTGCCTGGGTAGCCTTCGGCGTATTTATTTGTCAGTTGTGAGCCTTGGGCTTGCAAAACAGCAGGAGAGGCATAGTTTTCGCTGGCAATGAGTTCGATGTGGTGTTCTTGACGGGCGTTTTCAGCCTGAATCGCGGCCCATATTTCTGGGTCCGTTTGTTCAATCAAGACATTGCGTTGGTACATGAAAAGGAGTCCTTAGAAAAATAATCAGAAATCGAAAAGTTATTTGGCTTCTTCTTCGTCTTTGTCTTTGCCAAATGGCGTCAAGCGCTGGGCTTTTTCCCACAGGCTCTCTAGACGGGCGGTAGCGGCTTCAGCAGCAGTAGAAGGGGGGGCGGCAATCGGGACCTTGATGCCCTTGGCGACCAATTGCAGGCGCGCGTATTCGCCCATCACCTTGTTGGCGTAGCCACTGTCGTCCTTTAAATTGCCGGCACCTACGTAGAGTTTGAGCCCAGCTTCAGTCGAGCCAGCGCGGTTGATGCAATCTTTGAGCACGCTCACCCCAACGCGCAAATTGGCAACGGGATCAAAAGCAGCAAAAGGCCCACCAAAACCGATGTATTTTTCTTCGTGCACCTTGGTCATCACCTGCATCAAGCCTTGGGCACCGACATTGCTCTGGGCAAAAGGATTGAAGCCAGACTCGATGGCCATGACCGCCAAAATCAGAGATGGGTCGATCTGATTGCGTGGGCCCAACTCGTATGCCTCGCTGACCAATGCACTCAAGGGCTCGGGGGCCACACGGTACTTGCGGCTAAGCCAGTAGGCCAAATTGGCCTGTTGACGTGGTAAATCGCGGGGGTCGACGGCAGTGGCGCGATCCACAGCCTCTGTATCTGCTTCTACCCCAGTGGAGTCGTATTGCCGCTCTTGCAACCAGTTGATCAACTTCGATTCGGTCACCGCCCGCAAGTCTGGGCGTACCGACAAGGCGACGACGAAAAAGAAGATGGACAGCCCCAAAACCGCCAACCCGTTGTGGGTGATGGCGAAAAACCCTTGGACTACGTCTGTCGCAAACATCCGTAGCCCGAGGTTTAATCGGGCAAGAAACTGTTTCAAAGGGAAATGCTCAAAAGCGCTGAAAGGTGAAAATTTTAAAGCCTCAGCGACAATGCACGGATATCTAGACATTGAGCCGTCACCGTGACCCACCCAGAAAATAAAACCACAGACCTTTCTGCCCTTGATGCATTGACTGCTGGCGCTTTCACCGCCACAACCTCTGGCGAGCGCATCAGCCTCTTACAAACTTGGCTGCATACCGAACCCAGCTTGAATGCGCTGCAAGATGTCTTCAAGGAAATGAGCCATCGCGACAAAGGCGCTGCAAAAGTCTTGCGCGACCGCATCGAAGAGAAACGCCGCAACATCGAACAAGAGACTTTGGCGCACAGCTGGGCCGAAAAAGGCATGGCATTGCGCGATGCCCCGCGCATCAACATCGCCGACGCCATGGCATGGCAGCGTGATGCCGCCAAAGCGGGCGCACCGCTGTCACGCGAGCCATTGGCTGGGCTGAAAACCGCTTTGGCCGACCGCGTCAAAGCCATTGAAGATTTGCAGCACCAGTCGCAAGTGCAACGCGAAGCCGCTGTTTTATTAGCGCAGCGCATTGAAGTGCTTTCCACCAAGCCTTGGCAAGATGCGCAAGCCCAGCGCGAGGCCTTGCAGGCTGACTTAGATCGCTGGCATGCACAAGCCAAGAGCTTGACCGACGATGCGCAATGGTCAAGCGTGGACGCTAAATTTCCACCCGCCTTGCAAACCAGCGCCCAACAACTGCAAGCCGTTTGGCTAGCGTTTGGCGACGCTTTGCAATTGACCGAAGCGGCCGCTGCAGATCCAGAAGCTCCTTTACCAGCAGTACCCGCTTGGGCAGAACAAATTCGCCAAGTGCGTAACCCTTCACCAGCGCAGGCCCAACAGAATGAAGCCGCTACAAACGCCGCCGCCGTCCCTGCAACTGGCGTAGCCAGTGAAGCCACCCGCAAAGTCAAACCCACGGGCGATAAAGCCTTGATCGACCAGCAACGGCTTGAACTCGCCATGCAAGCAGAAGCTTTGTTTAAGCCAGCTTCGACCAAGTCGAAAAACAAAGCGCCATCTGAACCGCAAGAAGCGTCTAGCGAGACACCTGCTGAAGTCACTCCTGAAGTCACGACCGAAGTTACTACTGAAGTTACTACCGCTGTTGCACCCGAGGCATCTGGTGATGCCCCGCAAGAAGTGTCTAGCGCAGTTACGCCATCTGAGTTGCCCATTACGGATGCGCCATCAGAGGTACCCGCCATGGGCGGACGCAAGATGCAAGAGGCTTTGCGTAATTTGCGTGAGGCATGGAAAAAAGTTGACAAACAAGCTGCCCCGAATCCGGCTTTGTGGAAGCGTTTTGATGCTGCTTGCAACAAAGCCCATGTCGTTGTAGATGCTTGGCTCAAAGAAGCCCGCGCGCAAACTGCGGCCAATAAGGCCCAGCGTTTGGCATTGATCGAAGAACTGAAAACCTGGAGCGCTACACACGCCCAAGGCCCAGATTGGAAGGGTGTTGCCCGACAGTTACATCAGTTCGCCCAACGCTGGCGTGAAAGTGGTCATTTGAGCGAAAAAATGTTCGCTGAATTGCAACCCCAGTGGAAAGCTGCGATACACGCCGCGCATGAACCTCTAGAGACTGCTCAAAAAGCGAGTTTGGAGCGCCGCAACGCCTTGATTGCCGAGGCACAAGCGCTTGGCGCTGCCCCTACATTGCGAATCGATGCGGTCAAAGCCTTGCAACAGCGCTGGCAAGAAGAGGCGCATACCGTCGTGCTGGATCGTCGCCTCGAGCAAAAACTCTGGGACGCTTTCCGCCAACCCATCGACGAAGCCTTTGCCCGTAAATCCACCGTGCGTGAACAAGCGCATGCAGCGCTCTCGCCTGTCGACAGAGCCGTTTTAGAAGCATCCAAAGCTGTGGAATCAGCCGTCGCAAAAGGCGATGCCTCCGCCATTCGCGCTGCGATGCAACAGTTAGAGAAAGTAAGCCGTGGCGAGTTGCCCAC
>CAYFLF010000010.1:0-22377 GCA_964343725.1 uncultured Bordetella sp. | reverse complement strand
GCATTTGACGGGTGACTTCTGCGCGCTCGGCAGAGAGTGACCAGTTATTGCGCATTTCGTTGCCGTCTTTGTTTTGGAACGGCACGCTGTCGGTGTGTCCGCGGATGGCGACTTTATTAGGCAATTGGGCGAGGGATGCTGCGATTTCTTTCATCAGGGCTGCTGCTTTGCCTTGCATGCCAATGCCGCCACTTGGGAACATCGCGAAATCTGCTTTATCGATGATCTCGATGCGCAAACCTTGTTTGTCTCGGGTGATGGAGACTTGGTCTTTCATGTCGCTGAGTTTTTTGTTCTCAGAGAGTTTTTGTTCGATTTCTTTTTCTAGCTTGTCAAAGTCGGCTTTTTCTTTGGCCGCTGCGATTTCTTTTTTCTGCTCTTGCGTCAGCTTGTCTGGATCGGAATAAGGGTTTTCGTTTTCTTGGCCAGGGTCGGTACTAGGGTTGGGGCCGCCCTCAGAACGTGGGGTGAGACGCTCCAGCAGAGCTGTTTGTTTGGCCGCAAAAGGGAATCCATCTGGGTCAATGATGGAGCGACCACCGAACATGCCGTTGGAGCCTGCCAATTGGCCAAAAGGGATCAAACTTTGTGAAGCAGGTTTGAAGTAGTCGGCAATACTTTTACGTTGGTCGTCGTTAGACGCACCCAAGAGCCACATCAACAAGAAGAAGGCCATCATCGCCGTCATCATGTCGGCCAACGCAATTTTCCAAGCACCACCGTGTGCACCGCCGTGGCCATCATCAATGACTTTCTTGATGATGATGACCGGCGCCGGCGCCCCGTCCGCCGGCGCGCCTTCTTCTGCGTCTTTTTCGTCAGCCATTACTTCCTCAGTGCGTCGAAGATTTCACCAAAGGTTGGCTGGTTATGGTGGCTGATACAGACGCGTCCCGCTTCGATGATCAAAGGTACGGGATAGCCATGCATATTGCCCAAAATAATTTGCTTGGCCACGTTGAGCACTTCACCGTCTTCGTCGATGATTTGCTTTAAGCGGCTACCAAAGGGTTCAAAAATACCGTAAGCCAAGAACACCCCAAGGAACGTTCCCACCAACGCGCCACCAATCAAGGCACCAAGAACAGGAGGGGGTTGGTCAATCGCGCCCATGGTCTTCACCACACCCAACACACAGGCCACAATTCCTAGCGCAGGCAAAGCGCCAGCCAGTGTGCCGATCGCTTCGGCGTTTTTCATTTCGTTGTGGTGGTGCAGTTTGATGGACGCGGTCATCACGTCTTCGACTGCGTAAGGGCTTAAGGTGCCAGAAGACACCACCATCAAACGGATGGTGTCGCAGATCAAACCGACCAAGCCGTGGTCGTGCAGCATCTTCGGACATTCACCAAAAATCGCACTGGCCTCCGGGTTTTCCACGTGGGATTCCATCGCCACCGCACCCTCAGCCTTCAATGTTTTCATGAGTTTGGAGATGACGGCGATGATGGCGACGTAGTCGTCTTTGTTGTACATCGGGCCTTTGATCACACGACCAAAACCACCCATCGCGCCTTTGAAAATCACACCAGAGTTACCGGTGATCATGCCGCCGATACCTGCACCCGCAATGATGAAGCCCTCATACGGAGCGGCTTTGATAATAGGCGCCAAACTGCCTCCGGCGATCACGAAACCACCGAATACACAGACCATCAAAACAACAACACCAACGATTGCGACCATCTTTTACTCCAAATGCAGTTCGGCACATCCAAGAAACCTCTCGGATGTGCCTGCTTGACTAGCCAACCCCGCTAAGGGTAACTGATTTCTCAGTTCACCAAGCTCAAAGGCTTTGCCATTTGAGGCACTAATGCCGGAACACCTTCCCAAGCGTCGCGGATTTCGCGCATCAATCCTTGGATCTCATCCAAGGCGACCAAGTCGTTATGAGCGTTGACATGTAACAAACGACGGGTGACATAGCTATACAACTCATTGAGGTTGTTGGCTAAGTCGCCGCCTTTTTCAAAATCCAAAGCGCCTTGCAGGCCCAAGACGATGCGGCTCGCGCGCGCAATCGATTTGGATTTCTCTTGAATATTTTTGTGCTGAATGTGACCACGGGTCGCAGACATGCTCTCCAACAACCCATCAAACAACATCTGGATGAGTTGAACGTTGCTGGCATTGGCGACACCCGTGCCGACTTTGACATCACCGTAACTTTGAATAGCTCTTGAATTAGCACGCATTTGAAGTAACTCCTGTGGTTCTTTTGCTTACACAGGCAGTATCGGAGTCGTGTATCCAAACTTGAGGTTCAAAGAGCGGTTCATGGCGATTCGATCAAGCAGGTTTGGCTTCGAGCACTTCTTGGGGTTCGGGCACCACTTCCGCGACGGTCTCAGCGGCAACTTCTTGCCGTTGTACTTCTTCGTATTGCTGCACCTGCTCCAAGCCTTGGGCAAGTTGTTCGGCTTGCATTTTGGCCAAAGCGTCCGCGTCCAATGGTGGGGTTTCAGCTGAGGCATCGGTGAGTGCTAGCAAAGCATCGTCGTTGGCCTCTACTTTGGCTTCATCGGTGTTTTCTTCGGTGACTTCGTCTTCTTTGCCTAATTCGAA
Organism: uncultured Bordetella sp.; assembly: GCA_964343725.1. Classification (GTDB taxonomy): domain Bacteria; phylum Pseudomonadota; class Gammaproteobacteria; order Burkholderiales; family Burkholderiaceae_C; genus Limnohabitans. The sequence goes on along the minus strand of CAYFLF010000010.1, from coordinate 19,809 downwards.
TAGAAACTCAGAAAACGGCACTTCCAACGGAATATTGGCGCGCTGATACAGCATGGTAGTGACGCTGTCGACGGTTTGCTTCAAACGCTCGAGCACCTGAGACTGTGGGTTTCTTTTGTAAGAACCCGCAAATTCCAAAGCTGCGCGGTAAATGCCGCCCAAATGTTGCGGTGGCAACCAAGATTGAATATGCCCACGCAAGGTCGTGACCCGACGCTCAGAGCTTGGCACACGGCTTTCGCTGCCATCCACATCTTCCAAACCATCTTTGAAGGTCAGTGTGATGTGTTCACGCAAGATGGGTTCGTAATGCGCGCGCAAGGCGTCGATCAAACTGGCATCAAAACCTTCAATGGTTTTGCCATTCATCGCGTCCCACAGTTTTTTGCCTTCCAAACCCGCAAACAAGATGTCGCTGGGTGGCTCTGGCTCAGGCAAAGGGGGTAGTTCGGGCTTGGGGGCTTCGTAGAGTTGCGCCAAATGGTTGACCTTGTCAATCAAATACAAGGTGAGGATGACCAATAGCAACAAGACCCAAGAGATCATGTTCATCATGAAATTACTCATGCTGCTCTCCTGTCTTTGATGGATTCTGCCCCTGCGCTATCGAGTCTGAGCGTGCCGCGCAATTTCTTGACCACGGAGGACAAGATTTGGCTCACACGCGATTCACTCACGCCAAGGGTTTCGCCAATTTCTTTGAGGTTGAATTCTTCAACGTAGTAGAGCTGCATCACCAATTGCTCGCGCTCTGGCAAATCTGCAATCGCGTCGGTCACCGCGTCCATGAATTCGGCTTCTTCGACGATGACATCTGGTTGTTGCGATACGTCATCGGCCACCGCCATCACTTCTTCAGTCACCACTTCCATCGAATAGGTCTCGAATCGCTTGGCTTTGCCGCGTTCACGGTGAAAGTCTTCTAAGTCTTTGCCCATGTAGTCCGCAATTTCTGATTGGGTAGGCGTGCGGCCGAGTTCAGCGGCCAAGGTGTGAATGGATTCGTTGTGTGATTTGTTGAACGCCACAGCTGAGCGGGGCAAGAATGACAAGCGACGCACTTCGTCGAGCATCGCGCCACGAACGCGGCTATGGGCGAAGTTTTCAAACTCCACGCCTTTGACCGGATCGAATGCACGAGAAGCTTCGAGCAAACCAATCATGCCGACTTGGATGAGCTCGTCGAGTTCCATAAAGGCAGGGATACGGGCTTTGAGGTGCAAGGCCACGCGCTTGACCAGACCCAAATGGGCCATGACCAGTTCTTCGCCTGGCGGCTTGCAGCCACCGTACATTTCTAGGGGTGAAAGTGCTTTCATACGTGCTCCGACGGATTGCCAAGAATCAGCCGCTCCATGAAAAATTGCATACCGCCCGACGCTTGGTCAATAGGACGCAAGTGGGTACAAGCCTCTGCCAAGCGCATGAAGTCGCGCGAAGCAGCAGAACCAGGTGCCATCTCGATGACAGACTGGTATTTCTTCAAGGCCCGCAAAACCATTTCGTCTTCTTCGATTGACGTCAGGTAGTGCACCGATTCACCCAAGAAACGCACACAGACGTCATTGAGTTTTTTATAGAGTTTCCAGCCCTCGGTCTGGCTAGCGGCCATATTGGGCAAGAGGTAAATCTCGTCCAAAGCCATTTCTTTGCTGAGAATTTTGATGGTGCCGTAGGCATCCGCAATGGAGGATGGATCGTCTTTCACCACGATAAAGCGGCTTTGGCAGGCAGCCAAGAAAGACAAGACCGAAGGTGAAATACCTGCGGCGACGTCGACGATTAAGAAATCGACTTCGTCTGTCAAAGCACCAAACGATTGCACGATGCTGGCCGCTTGGAGTTGGCTCAGGCCAGCCAGTTCTTGCATGCCCGATGCACCAGGTATCAACTTGATGCCTTGTCGAGTGGTGAGCATGATCTCTTGCATGGTTTTTTGGCCTGACAAGAAATGCCCCAGGTTGTATTCGGCGCGCGCGCCCAATGCAATTTGGGCATTGGCTAAGCCTAGGTCCGCATCAAACAACATCACGCTGTGACCCAGCTGTCGCAAAGCAACCGCTAAGTTGACCGAGGTCGTGGTTTTACCCACGCCCCCTTTGCCACTGGCGATGCCGATGACCTCTGTTTTACGTGGTTCACTCATGGGATAGACCTGTGCTTTCGGTTTGGTAATGGGCCGCGATTTTTTGTAATTTGTTGACTGTTAAAGCGCCCAATGAAGCAGCTTGGGCAGATTCGGCATTGGCCGTGTTGTCTGGCAACACCAAATTGTCGAGCGCGCGCTTGACTAAATCAGCCATGACCACGACTTCGACTAAGTCACCGGTGCGCTCGCCTTGGCTAGCCACTGAAACTGGCAATGTTTTTTCGGTCAAGAACTGCAACAAGGCCCAAGGTTGGTTGGACTCGTCCAATTTACTCAGCATCAGGCTTGACCAAGTGTTGTCTTGGTTTTCAAAAATTCTGCGCAAGGTCGCGGCGGAGGCATCGGCGGGCACCACGGCATGAATGCCGATGTTTTGCTGCAAGCCACGGATCTCTGTCAAACGCTCTTGCATTTGCACGCCGGAGGTGTCGATCAAGATCAAGCGGCGACCTGCATGCTCTTCGAGCAGCAACTTCAAGGTGCCAATATTGATGGCGCGGAAACTGTCCACGCCAGACTGGGCACTGAGCAACTGGGTTTGGTTCCAAGCGCCCGCGCGTTGGTCGTGGTAGCTGATGACCATGACTTTTTCACTACCGTGCGCCAGCGATGCGGCTTGCGCCAGTCGCGCCACCATCAAGGATTTGCCAGCACCCGAGGGACCGACCAAAACGTGGACGCCAGCCATGGGCATCGCCATTTGCTCTTGCTCAACCGCGTGGGTGAGTTGGTTTTGCAGGGCAAGTTTGGCGTCGGCTAGGTTGTCGTGGTCTTTGATGCTGTCGATCAGCAAGGCACGCAAGGCGACTGGAATGGGCGCGTCGTTGAGGGCGTCGCGCAAGGGTGTCAGTGCGGGTGGCAGAGGAACAGAGCCTTGCCAAGTGGCCATTTGCTGGCTGAGTTTGAATTCACGGCGCAGAGACGCGAGTTCTTCGCGCACGAGTTCCACGATCTCGCGGCCACGCACCATGTCGTGGTCGCGAATCTCTTGTTCGGTTTCACTTGCCTTTGCTTTGGCAACAGGCTTGGATGCGACTTTGGCTTTCACGGGCTCCGCTTTGGGATTGACTTGCACAATCGGCTTGGCCACTTGGGTGGCTTGGCGTTCACGCGCTTGGCGCTTGTTGTTCTCCAAAGTCTGTCCTAAGAGCACGTCAAATTTACTGGCGGGTTCTTGTTGAGAGGCGTTGGCAAATTCGGTTTTGAGAAATGGATCTGCTTCTTGCGTGGTGAGCGGAGGAATATCGACTGCCACGATGAGTTCGGTCAGGCCATTGACCTGGCTGCTGGAGATTACCAGCACGTCAGGACCGTATTGCGCGATCGCCTTTTCATTGGCGGTTCGGGCATTGCGGGCGAGGATTCGTTTGAGTTCCATAAGTTGCTCACTCTGTCTTGGTCAATGGGTTCAATCAATCATTCGTTTTTTTAGCGTCCACGGTGTGGATGACTTTCACAGCTTGGTCGTCTGGGATTTCGCTGTAGGACAACACCGTCAAATCGTTCACACGGAAGCGTGCGGCTTTGGAGAGCCAGCCACGGATCACGGGCGAGACCACCAACACGGCAGGATGGCCCATATCTTCCACGGTGCGGGCGCCTTCGCGCAAAGCCGCAAATAGGTTTTCTGCCAACGTAGGCTCCATCACCACAGGCTGGCCTGGCTGGCTTTGTTGCAATACGTTGTGTAGCAATTGCTCAAGCGTAGGCTCTAAGGTCATGACTTGCAAGCTGTTGTCGCCGTCGATCAGGTTTTGCATGATCATGCGGCCCAATTTGGGACGCACGATGGCGGTGAGTTGTTCGGGGTCTTGGGTACGGGTGCTGGCTTCGGTCAAGGCTTCGGCAATCGTGCGCATGTCGCGGATCGAGACCGACTCTTGCAAGAGATTTTGCAGCGTACGGGTCAAGATGCCCAAAGACAATTTGCCAGGGACCAGGTCTTCCACAATCTTGGGCGACTTGGACGCGAGCTTGTCGAGCAGTTGTTGGGTTTCGTCATGGCTGAGCAAATCTGCCGCGTTTTCACGCAAGACTTTGTTGAGGTGGGTCGAAATGGCAGTTGCCGCGTCGACCACGGTGTATCCCAAAGTGCGGGCTTGGTCGCGTTGCGAAGGTTCGATCCAAACAGCTTCCAGACCAAATGCGGGTTCGCGAGTGGCAATGCCTTCGAGCTGTCCGTAAACCTGACCTGGGTTGATCGCCAATTCGCGACCGACTTTGACTTCGCCCTTGCCACGCACCACGCCTTTGAGCACGATGTTGTAAGAGTCGGGGTCGATATTGAGGTCGTCGCGGATACGCACAGGTTGGACAAGAAAGCCCAACTCGGCAGAGAGTTTCTTGCGCACGCCTTTGACGCGTGACATCAACTCGCCACCGGTTTCTGCATTGACCAGCGGAATGAGGCCGTAGCCAATTTCCAAACCGATGAGGTCGACTTGGTCGACATCGTCCCAGTCGAGCTCTTTCGGCGCGTCGGTGGCGGCAGCGTCTTTTTCGGCTTGAACGGCTTGTTCTTCTTGTACCTCTTTAGAGATGATCATCAAGCCCAAACCCGCTGCGGCAGCGGACAAAGTGATGAACATCAGGTGGGGCATACCAGGCACCATGCCCAAGATGACCAAGATCGTGGCAGATATAAATAGTGCGGTTGGGTTGGCCAACTGGTGCGTGGCCTGCTCGGTGATGGACTCGGTGGTTGTCACACGGGTCACCACAATGGCTGTTGCCAAAGACAACAAGAGCGAGGGAATTTGCGCGACCAGACCGTCACCAATGGTCAACAGGGTGTAGAGCTTGCCAGCTTCGCCAATCGGCATATCGTGCTGGGCAATGCCGATGATCAATCCGCCGATCAAGTTGATCAACAGAATCAAAAGACCCGCCATGGCGTCACCGCTCACGAATTTGGAGGCACCGTCCATGGAACCGAAGAAGTCAGACTCTTGGGCCAATTCAGCGCGGCGCTTCTTGGCAGTTTCTTGGTCGATGATGCCCGCATTCAAGTCAGCGTCGATCGACATTTGCTTGCCGGGCATGGCGTCCAATGTAAAGCGGGCGTTCACTTCAGAGACGCGGCCAGCACCTTTGGTCACCACAATAAAGTTAATGATCATCAAAATCGCGAAGATGATGAAACCGACCACATAGTTGCCCGCGATCACGAATTCGCCAAAAGCAGCCACCACTTTGCCTGCGGCGTGGGCGCCCTCGTGGCCGTGGACCAAGATGACGCGGGTCGAGGCGACGTTTAGCGCCAAGCGCAACATGGTGGCAAATAAGAGGACGGTGGGGAAGGATGAAAACTCGAGCGGCTTGCGGGTTCCGATGGCGATCATGATGACCACCAGACTGCACATGATGTTAAAAGTAAACAAAAAGTCTAACAACAGGGGTGGCAGCGGCAACACCAACATGGCCATGATGACGAGCACCACCACCGGAATACTCAGTCCGGTAAGGTCAAATTTCGACAAGTTCTGTCGAATCGTTGACAGAGTGAGTGTGCTCATCAGTGAAATCCAGTTGAAATTGGAACGTTTAGATTGCTTTTTGGCCGTAACCCCATGTCACGGCAACCACATCAAGCAATCGATGTGCCAACCCAAACTGACACTGGTGTGCATGGCGAGGTAAACGGCAAGATGTGACCTGTCACGATTCTTGCTTAGTCACTGCGTCAACTTGTTTTGAAACACCATGAACCTCAACAGTTACCTTCCATTGCCAACGGCGCCACGTGCTGCCACTCCACTCGCAAACAGCCCTGCGCAAGGGCCTGCCAGCGGGGCGGATGCTGTCGCCGGTCAAGGACTGGGGCTCGACTTTGCCCAGATCATGGCGCGGCAATTGCAGCAAATGCCAGCCTCGCATCGGCAAAACTTTGCCGCGACAAGCGACGCCATTCATGCTGAAAACGCGCAAGCAACTGAACGCGCGGCTCTTTTGGCTAATAAAGATACGGTTTCACAACCAGAAGCTTCAGTTACCAAGACCAATGCTCGGGTGACGCAAAACAGCTCTGGTCATGCTGATGACAAGCAAGAATCAAGCACAAAATCTTCAACAGGCGGTTCACAACGCAACCGCAAGGCCTCTGCAGAGTCCTCCAAAGAAGACAAAGACAACGTGAATGTCGCCACGGTACCGGGCGATTTGCCTCAGCTATTGGCTGCAACCACTCTTCCTGCAGATTCAGGTGCGCTCACAGCAACGGCTCAGACCAATAAGTTGCAAACCGCGCTGACTGCTACCAGCATGGCGGCCCATGAACTTGTCCAGGCCTCTGATGCCACGATCCAGCCATTGCAGATGTATGCCTTAAGCCCTAAGGTGCGCATCATCACCGATCCAAGACAAGCCCCGAGCCCTGAGAGCTTGACGGCATTTGCCAAATCCATGGGATTAGACGATGCCACGATTCAAAATCTTTTGGGGACTGCAAGCACCCAAACAGTGGCTGCAGATGCTGCAACGTCTGCTACACCCTCTAATGTGTTGGCCACAACGACCAACGCTCAACCCAATGTGGCAGTCCATCAAGCAGGGACCCCTATCAGTGCCGCATTGCTTGGTGCTGCTTTGAATGCTGGCGCTGACAAGCTCAACCTTGCGCAGTCAGATGCACCTGCATTTAACCAAGCCATGTCGCAAGCCTTGTCTTCTGTCACGCAATCGCCTGTTGCGAATGCCAACTTATTACAAAGCGCTGCAGCAGCGCCCTTGAATTTTGGTATCAGTGGTTTGCCGACAAATGGTTTGAGCCAAGCAGAGATGGCTTCGATCCAACAAATTCAAATGACCGTATTGCCACCAGCTGTGTTGCCAATTCAAAGCGGCCATGCCTCCACAACTTCCAACATGCCCAGCACAGCTTCGGTGTTGTCACTTCTCGGCGGTAATCTGCAAGAGCAAGACATTGCTTCGCTAGCGTCTAGTTTTTCGCAAGACATGGGCGAGTCAAGTGACTCGGGTGGTTCACACACTTCTGAACAATCGTCTTCCTCTGGCTTTGCACAAGCATTGGCACAGTTAAACACTAACGATAGCCGTGCAGTGGCTAATAAAGACGTATCCACTGCAGCCGCTACGCCATTGAGCGAGGTGTACGACCAATTGAGCGACAAACTCGCCACCGAAATGGCCGCGCGCATGCACAAGCAATTGAGCGATGGCCAATGGAAAATGAAATTTGGCTTGCGCCCTGCCCACTTAGGTGGCGTTGAAATTCAACTCGAGATGAAAGACGGCAAACTCGATGCGGTCTTTCGAGCAGAAAACCCGATGACGCGCGACCTATTACAAAACAGCACACAGCGCTTGCGTGACGCACTTCAAAACTTTGGTATTAACGCTGGCTTTGTCCAAGTGGGGCAAAACGGCGGCCAAAGCCATCAAAACGCATCTGGAAATTCAACACCGCAACCCCAAGTTGTAGACAATTCCAGCGTGCGCAAAAACACCAGCGACTCACCCGTTGAAGTCGCTAAAGCCCGTGGCAAGGACAACGCGTCTTTGCTTGACTTGTACGCTTAAAACTAACAGATCACAATCTGACCCTTAGGAGAAAACACTATGGCAACCGCAGAAGCACCAGCAGCAGAAGAAGCAGCCGTTGAAGGCGAACCTAAAAAGAAGAAGCCGATTCTTCTGATCGCCTTGATTGCCGTCTCTACGATTCTTTTATTGGTCGTAGTGGTTTTCAGCACCCTTTATTTCTCTGGCTATTTCGAGCATAAGAGCGAAGCCGCTGCGCACGAAAAAGTCGATGACCTCAATAAAGAAGCTGAAGCTGCCAAGGCCACCCCTGAAGGTCCTGAAAAGGTGAAGAAAGAAACCGAGAACACGCGTTTCGAGAACACCTATTTGCAGATCGACAAAGAATTCATGACCAACCTCACGGCCAGTAAAAAAGTGATGGTGGTGCAAATTGCGGTGATGACACACTATGACAACCGTGTGTTTGACAACGTCAAAAAGCATGAATTTGCCATTCGCTCCGGCATTTTGGATGTGATGCGCCAAACCACGGAAGCGGAAGCTGCACGCCCAGATTTCCGCAGTGAACTCGCCGCCAAAATCAAAGTGGTGATGAACGATATTTTGATGAAATACGAAGACTTCGGTGGTATCGAAGACGTTTTCTTCACCTCGTTTGTGATGCAGTAAATCCACACGACACAAATAAGAAACCTTAGCCTTATGAAATCTAATCTGCTCTCGGATGAAGAACTCGCCGCCCTCTCGGAAGGGGTGCGCGATGGTTCGATCGAGACCGACACCGGGTTCAATACCAAGGTGCGGGTACGCAAACACGACCTTGCCAGCGAAGACAGTAGCTTAGGGGTCAATGTTTCGTCGGTTGACATGATCAACGAACGATTCATCCGTATGTTCAGAATGGGTTTGCTAGAAGTGCTACGCACCAGCCCACGCGTCAACCCCACGCGTGTGCGCATCATGAAGTACAGCGAGTACTTGCAAGACTTGAAACCCCCACTGGCTGTCAACACGATTCGTGTGGCACCTTTGCGTGGTAACTCGGTGATCATCATTGATCCGAATGTGGTGTTTAGTTCACTCGATAGTTTTTTTGGTGGATTTGGAAAAGGTGTGTCTGACTTACCGCCTGGTCGTTTGTTCACACCCACTGAGTCGCGCATCATCAAAATTATTTTGGAGGTTTTCTTCCGCTCCTTGAAGGACGCGTGGGCGCCTTTGATGCCGATTGAATGCGAACACGTCAGCTCTGAAATCAATCCCCAATTTGCACAAATTGCCGATGAAAACGACTTGGTTGTCTTAAGTCGCTTTGAAGCAGACGCGACTGCAAGCGGCGGTCGCGGGTTTATCGATTTGGTCTATCCCTATGCCACCTTAAAACCCGTGCGCGAGTTACTCAGCACACGCGTATCGAGTGGCGAAGGTAACGAAGAGTCTGACCGTAAATGGCGATCAGACTTGGCCGCCGCCGTGGGCGACGCGAAATTGGAATTGCAGGTCACGATGGGCGAAGTCAAAACCACTTTGCACCACTTGAACAACTTGCAAGAAGGCGATTTGTTGTTCTTTAAGAAAGACGACACAGCGCTGATGACTGCCAACGGCGTCCCGGCTTTCCACGTCAATGTGGGAACGCGTGGCTCGCAAGTTGCCGTGCAAATCGACCATGAACATGTTCATGGAAAACTTTGAGCTAGGAAACTACTATGAGTGAAAACACCGAAAACACCGAAAACGCTGAAGTCGAAACAGAAGAGGCGCAAGTGCCCGCTGAGCAAGCCCAAGAGCTTGATCACGCAGAGCATGAGCCCACGCTCGAAGACTTCAAGCCGACCATGCCAGGCAACATCAACCCGGAGGTGTTGCAAAACATTGTGGTCAATCTGTCGATCGAAGTCGGTCGTGCAGAAATCAAGATCAAAGATCTCATGCGCCTGACCCAAGGCAGCGTGGTGGAACTCGACCGCATCGCTGGCGAACCACTCGACTTGTTGGTCAACAACTCGGTTGTTGCACAAGGTGAAATTGTGTTGGTCAACGACCGTTACGGGGTGCGTTTGACGCGCGTGGTCCCTTCTTCAGAGCGATTAAAACTGGTCTAAGTTTGGGTCTGAATTTGCAACTTGGGTGCAGATTAAGCCTTCAGCGAATGAGATGACAGTAGATCTAGTTGATCGTCACGCGATTACGAATTTGCGCAAGATGTGCAAATTGGAGCGTGGGCGTTTGGCGCGGATGACCGATTTAACTGTCCAACAAATCACCGAACTCGAAGAAGGCGGCATTAGCGCGTTTCGTTCGGTGGATTTCAAAATCCAAGCCGCCCTCAAAGTAGCGTCCATTTTGAGCGGTGTGCAAGACAACGGCCTGCCGGTGGCCAATGTATTTCACAGCAGTCGCGCCAAAGCTGCGCAAATGGGTTTGCCCGTTACCTACCACGCCCCACGCGGAAAACCCATTAAACCGAAATATCCAGACTCACCAGAGTTCTACAAGATGTTGTTGATATTTTTGGTATTGGTGTTTTTGCTCGTCGCCGTTGCCATGCCACTGCTGTTTGCAATTCCAAACCAAAGCAATTTGGATCACACGGTCACTGTGCAACCTATCAATAACTAGGCAATCCTTTTGCCAATAAAAAAGGGGCTTCTATGAAGCCCCTTTTTGCTACCCGGTGGAGGGTATCTGTCAATTGGATTTAATTGGCGCTGATCTTGCGACCATTCAAAGCTTGCACAGGACGCGCATTTTTCTTGAATGGGAAGTCGGCAACTTGCTTTTTACCAATGTCCATAGTGGTCTTCAAGATATAAAAGTTCACGCCCTCGGTACAAGGTGGCGTGGTGAGCGAGCCTTCATAGCTGTAATGGGTGAGTGCAGCGGGCACTAATGCACCTGGGTTGAATTTCACGCCTTCGACAACCACCTCAGGGCCCTCTGCTTTAGGGGCTTTGTCCCAGATGGTTTTAATAGCCTCATTGTCTTTGCCTTCATTGAGCAAGACGCCCAGCACAGCCAATTTGCCTTCCGCATTTTTGTGCACAAAGTGCGCCACCATCGCCATGGGCTTGCCATCGATTTGCTCTTCACTAGGACGATGGAAGTGGAATTGCAATAGGTTGTAGACGTCTTTGTTGACTTTCAAGGTGCTTCCAGGCTCGACATTGACTTGGATGGTGTGACCGTTGTTCAAGATTTTCAAAGCGCCTTCTTTGTAAGCCACCGCCAATACATCTTTGGACTTCTCAAATGGGCCGACGATATTCAATGGCGATTGCTTGGTGCCATTGCTGCAAGTAGGGAACTCTTTGCCCCAGTTCTCTGGGCCCATTTCACCCACATAGTCCCAATGCGCGGCATGGGCTTTTTTGCCTTGGGCTTTGTTGCCTTCTAATGCGCAATCCGCCAATACCTTGACCTTTTGTCCAGCCGCAGCGAGTGCATTTTGCGCGGCACATATGGATTTGAGGCGTGAAGTCCACTCAGCCATTTCCAATGCTTTTTCAAACGCGCTGACCGTGTCAGGGTCTTCTGCGCCCTTGGTCAACATGCGCAATGCACCAAGTCCCAATTGGCGCTCGCTGATGATGGGGCCTTTTTGCGCTTTGATGAAGGCTTCATAGTCTTGCAATACAACGCCATTAGAAAAAGCGTCTTTCAAGGCGACCATTTGCTTGGCAGCAGGCTCCAATTCTTCGAGTTTCTCTTTTGCTTCTTTGAGCTCTTTGCTGACCTTGTCCAACTCTTGTTGGGCTTCTTCCATGCCTTCGCTGGCTTCGGTCAATTCACCCATGACATGGCTCTTGCCGGAATAACTCCAGTAAGCCACCGTGACTGCACCTGCCAAAAGCAAGCCCAAGAGGATTTCAAATATCAGACGTAAATGTTTTTTCATAGCCGTTCACTGTGATGGTTTGCGTACGTATCGGAACATGGTTGGTCAACCTTTAGCACCTACAATGGTAACTCTTCAACAGCCTCTGGATCTAAACCATGAACCGCTGGACTATTGACGGGAGATTTCCCGTATGAGCCCCAAAGTATTTATTAAAACCTTCGGTTGCCAAATGAACGAGTACGACTCGGACAAGATGGCAGATGTCTTGGGGCAATCCCAAGGCTACGAAAAAACCAGCAATGTCGACGAAGCCGACCTGATCGTCTTCAACACCTGTTCGGTACGCGAGCGAGCTCAAGAGAAAGTTTTCTCCGACTTAGGTCGGGTCCAGCATCTCAAAGCCAAAGGCGTGAAGATCGCGGTGGGAGGCTGTGTGGCCAGCCAAGAAGGCGAAGCCATCATTGCCCGCGCGCCTTATGTCGACGTAGTCTTTGGTCCGCAAACTTTGCACCGCTTGCCCGAACTACTCGACCAACGCAAAACCCTCAAGCGCCCACAAGTCGACATCAGTTTTCCGGAAATCGAAAAATTCGACCATTTGCCGCCTGCGCGTGTTGAAGGCGCCAGCGCATTTGTGAGCATCATGGAAGGCTGCAGCAAATATTGCAGTTATTGCGTGGTGCCCTACACGCGTGGCGAAGAAGTCAGCCGCCCTTTGGACGATGTGATGAAAGAAGTAGCCGGTTTGGCTGCACAAGGGGTGAAAGAAGTCACTTTGCTCGGACAAAACGTCAACGCCTACCGAGGCGTGATGGGGCGCACTGCCGACATCGCAGACTTTGCCTTGCTGATTGAGTTGGTAGCCGACATTCCTGGCATAGAGCGCATCCGCTACACCACCAGCCACCCTAATGAATTCACCCAGCGCTTGATCGATGTGTATGCCAAAGTGCCTAAGTTGGTCAGCCATTTGCATTTGCCGGTGCAACACGGAAGCGACCGCATTTTGATGGCGATGAAGCGCGGTTACACCGCCATGGAATACAAAAGCACGGTAAAAAAACTACGCGCCATTCGCCCAGAGATGGCAATGAGTTCAGACTTCATCGTGGGCTTTCCTGGCGAGACCGAAGAAGACCACCAAAAGTTGATCAAGCTCATGCATGACATCTACTTTGACAACTCGTTTAGTTTTATCTTCAGCCCTCGCCCTGGCACACCGGCTGCCAACTTGCACGACGACACGCCCCATGCGGTGAAATTACGCCGCCTGCAAGAAGTGCAAAAAATCATCGACGACAACATGCGCGCCATCAATGTGGAGCGGGTAGGAACGGTGCAAAAAATTCTGGTCGACGGCGTGTCACGCAAAGACGCCAACGAATTACGCGGTCGTACTGAGTGCAATCGGGTAGTGAATTTTCAAGCAGGCCCGATGTCAAAGCGCTTGATGCACCAGATGATTGATGTGCGCATTACAGAAGCCAATCCCCATTCTTTGCGCGGTGAAGTGGTGGTGGCCGAGAGCGTGGTTTAGCAATTTCGTTTGGCACATGTGCGCGTCATCAAAAGTAGCGCGCTTAAGGAAGGCAAATCACGCGTCTAGCGCAAGCCTGGAAAACCACCACCGAGTCCAGGCATGCCTTTCATGCCACCCATGCGCTTCATCATCTTCATCAAACCGCCACCGCGCATTTTTTTCATCATGTCTTGCATTTGCTCAAACTCTTTGAGCAAGCGATTGACGTCTTGCACCTGAACACCAGCGCCAGCCGCAATGCGGCGTTTGCGTGTGGCTTTGATGAGTTCAGGTTTTGCGCGCTCTAACTCGGTCATGCTGTGGATGATGCCTTGCTTGCGGCCGATGTCTTTCTCGGCCTTGTTCATATCGACATCTTTGGCTTTGGCTGCCATTTGGGTCGGCAGTTTGTCCATTAAGTTGGATAAGCCACCCATCGATCGCATTTGTTGGATTTGCGACAAGAAGTCATTCAAGTCAAAGTTGTCACCCCGTTTGACTTTGTCAGCCAATTTCTGAGCGGCCGCCATATCCACGCCCGCAGTGACTTGTTCGACCAAGGCGAGTATGTCGCCCATGCCCAGCACCCGTTGGGCGTGGCGGTTGGCGTCGAACAATTCCAAACCGTCCATTTTTTCGCTGGTACCTGCGAACTTGATCGGCACACCTGTGATTTGACGTACCGACAAGGCCGCACCACCGCGTGAATCACCATCGAGTTTGGTCAGCACAATACCGGTGAGTGGTAGTGCGTCTTTAAATGCTTTGGCCGTGTTGATCGCGTCTTGGCCTTGCATGGCGTCGACCACAAACAAAGTTTCTACAGGATTTAACACCTGATGCAAAGCTTGAATTTCTTGCATCAAGGCTTCATCAATGCCCAATCGTCCGGCGGTGTCCACCAACAACACATCAAAATAATGCTTGCGCGCATAGTCGAGTGCAGCACGCGCAATGTCTTGTGGTTTTTGATCTGGGCTACTGGGAAACCATTCAGCGCCGACTTGCGCCGTCACCGTTTTCAATTGCTCAATCGCCGCTGGTCGGTAGACGTCACCGGAGACGGTCAATACTTTCTTTTTGCGTTGCTGAATGAGCCAACGCGCGAGTTTGGCCGTGGTGGTGGTTTTACCCGCACCTTGCAAACCTGCCATCAACACGACTGCAGGTGGTTGCGACGCTAAATTGAGATCGCTCACGCCATCGCCCATGGTGGCGGCAAGTTCTTGGTTCACGATGCCAACCAAGGCTTGACCGGGTTGCAATGAACCAATGACTTCTTGACCGAGCGCTTTTTCTTTGACGCGTGCAATGAAATCGCGCACAACGGGCAAAGCCACATCCGCTTCTAACAAAGCCATGCGCACTTCACGCAACATGTCGGCCACATTGCTCTCTGTGATGCGAGCCTGGCCGCTGATCTGTTTGACGAGGCGTGAGAGTTTGTCGGTAAGGGCTGAAGCCATAGGTATCCCCGCTGGGGGTTGATGAGATGCGTTGAGCAAAACGCTAAACTTAACCAATGATTTTAGCCAGTGACATCTCTCCCAACCTTTGGTTAGGAATACCCACCGCTTTCGCTTACGCACTCACTGCGTGGATGGGCCCTCGACTTGCAACAGGCGCTGGCCATCGATTGTTGGTGGCACCTTGGTTGCTTCATGGTTTGGGCTTGGCCTTTGCATTGTTTGGCGCACAAGATGGTGTGATGTACTTTGGTTTTGCGCCCGCTTTGTCTGTCACGGTGTGGTTGATGCTGACGTTTTATGTGTTGGAACAACATTGGTTTCCACGCTTGAAAACCCGCTGGACCTTGATGGTGTTAGGTGCATCGGTGGTGCTGATTGCCGCTGTGTTTCCTGGTGCACCCATGCATACCAACGCTTCTCCTTTGCTACCTTTGCATTGGGCTTTAGGTATTGCGTCTTATGGCCTTTTTGCAGCAGCCTTGGTGCATGCCACCATCTTGTCGCAAGCGGAAAAAAACATGCGCATGGCGGTAGATGCCGCAATTGATGTCCCCATCCTCACATTAGAGCGTTTGACGTTTCGCTTTGTCTCTGCGGGTTTTGTTTTGCTGACGGCCACGTTACTTGCTGGCTGGTTGTTTGGAGATAGTTTGTACGGCGCTCAGGCGGCTTGGCGATGGGACCATAAGACTGTGTTCTCACTGCTCTCTTGGGCAACCTTTGCTATTTTGCTCATCGGTCGCCAAAGATTTGGTTGGCGTGGCCGCACTGCGATTCGGTTTTTATACACAGGCACAGGACTGCTGTTGCTCGGCTATGTGGGTTCACGTTTTGTATTGGAAGTGATCTTAGGTCGCACACCATGAAGTACCTGATATGGGTCGCGATCATCTTTGTGGGCTTATGGTGGATTCGTCAACAACGCAGTGGCGCCAAGGCACCTTCACGCAAAAAAGATAAAAACGCTTCGTCGATGTTGCCTTGCGCAAAATGTGGTTTGCACATCCCTGAAACTGAGGCCGTATTTGGCAAGCTTCTCTCCAACGGGAACCCGCTTGCCTACTGCAGTCAGCAACATATGCAACAACATGAGGAACATGCGTGAACCCTGCGGACGCGCATTGGCAAGCAGGTTGGTGGTCGCGCGCCATGCGCATAGACTCCCCCAACTTTGGCGAGCGCCCCAATCCTGTTCACATTGACTTATTGGTCATCCATTCCATCAGTTTGCCGCCTGGTGTGTATGGCGGCCCCGAGATAGAAGCGCTATTTACCAACCAACTTGACTGGGATGCTCACCCTTACTTTGACAGCATTCGAGGGATGCAAGTCTCCTCGCACTTTGTGATTCGACGTGATGGCACGCTCTTGCAATTTGTCAGTTGCGACAAGCGTGCATGGCATGCAGGGGTATCGCATTACCGAGGTCGCGATAACTGCAATGACGACTCGATCGGTATCGAACTCGAAGGCTTAGAAGGCCAAACTTTCGAGGAAGTGCAATACAACACGCTCCTCGTTTTATGCCAACAACTCATGGCCAATTACCCAATCGCTCACATCGCAGGACACGAAGACATCGCGCCCGGTCGAAAATTGGATCCTGGCGCGGGCTTTGATTGGAAGCTACTGCAAGAAAAATTAAAACTTCCTGATTCATTTTTCCCGCCTGCGCGCTAGGGTCGAAATATTGTCAAAAAAATTAGCGAAAGGGGTTTCCCCTTGCTAGCGGGCTTGCACACTTTTAGGGCAATCGTAAAACCCAATATTTATCAGGCTCGCACTAGGAAAATCGCCTTGAAACCCCCATCAAATCTGCATTTATTCCAAAAAGCATAGTATTTGCATGGCCTGACTCTGGGTTGGTGTTCGGAAAGATCCAGTAGGTTTTTGCCATGTGGGAGAAAATACCCTTATATCCAAGAAAACACTACCCCTAGTGCCTTGAAGGAGTCACAGACACCAGATATAGTGTAGGGGCGCGATGCTTCACTTTTTAAAAGTCCGTCTTTCAAGTTGCAAGCCTCCCGATCACACAAATTAAATAACAGGAAGAATAAAGACATGCAACTTGTTGAATCCACAACAAAAATTAATCCAACACCCATACCTGCATCGACCCCAACCCGCATCAGCACCGACAGCCCAACTTTGTTGGCCCACTACCAAATTATTCGCCGCAACGGCGCGGTCGTACCGTTTGAGCCTGCCAAGATTGCCGTGGCCATGATGAAGGCCTTTTTAGCCGTCCATGGCACCCAAGGCGCCGCGTCCGCCAGCGTGCGTGAAACCGTAGACGTCTTGACCCAAGGCGTGGTGCGTGCCTTGATGCGCTCACGCCCAGGCGGCGGCACCTTCCACATCGAAGACGTGCAAGACCAGGTTGAACTCGGTTTGATGCGTGGGGGCCACCACGAAATTGCCCGCGCCTACGTGCTCTACCGCGAACGCCGCACCCAAGAGCGTGCCCACACCAAGGAACAATCTGCCCCTGCCACGCCTACCCTGCATGTGCTCGAAGGCGGCCAGCGTGTGCCGTTGGACCTTCAACATCTGCAGCGTTTGATCAACGATGCCTGCGCCGGTTTGGGTGCAGACGTGCAAGCCGAGCCTATTCTTGCCGAGACCATGCGCAACCTCTACGACGGTGTGCCCATGGACGAGGTCTACAAGGCGGCCATTTTGGCCACCCGCACCTTGATTGAAAAAGACCCCGACTACACCTATGCCACCGCCCGCTTGTTGATGCACACCATCGCCAAAGAAGTGCTGGGCAAAGAAGTCCTGCACGCAGACATGGGCCAGCATTACGCGCAGTACTTCCCACAGTTCATCAAAAAAGGGGTCGACAACGAGTTGCTCGACCCACAAATGTTGCAGTTTGACTTGCAGCGCTTGGGTTCTGCGCTCAAAGCAGGTCGCGATTTGAAGTTTGACTACCTCGGCCTACAAACGCTGTATGACCGTTACTTCCTGCATGTGCGTAAACAACGCATTGAATTGCCACAAGCGTTTTTCATGCGCGTTGCCATGGGCTTGGCATTGAACGAGATCGACCGTGAAGCGCGCGCGATTGAGTTCTACGAAGTCTTGTCTTCTTTTGACTTTATGTCGAGCACACCGACCCTGTTCAACAGCGGTACCTTGCGCTCACAACTGTCTAGTTGCTACCTCTCCACCGTGCCGGACGATCTAGACGGTATTTACGAACTCATCAAAGAAAACGCACTCCTGTCTAAATTCGCAGGCGGCTTGGGCAATGACTGGACCCGCGTGCGCGCATTGGGCAGTCATATCAAAGGCACCAACGGCGAATCCCAAGGCGTGGTGCCGTTCTTGAAAGTCGTCAACGACACCGCTGTTGCTGTCAACCAAGGTGGCAAGCGCAAAGGCGCTGTCTGCACTTACCTCGAGAGCTGGCATTTGGACGTGGAAGAGTTCTTGGAGTTGCGTAAAAACACCGGTGACGACCGTCGCCGCACCCACGACATGAACACCGCCAACTGGATTCCAGATTTGTTCATGCGTCGCGTGATGGAAAAAGGCGAGTGGACTTTGTTCTCTCCTTCCGACGTGCCTGATTTGCACGACCTCTATGGCGCCGATTTCGAGAAAGCCTATGTGGCTTATGAAGCCAAAGCCAAGAGTGGCGAAATCAAGCCCAGCAAAACCGTCCAAGCCACCGATATGTGGCGCAAGATGTTGACCATGTTGTTTGAAACAGGCCACCCCTGGATCACCTTCAAAGATCCCTGCAATGTGCGCTCACCCCAACAACACATTGGCGTGGTGCACTCATCGAATCTGTGTACGGAAATCACTTTGAACACCAGCGATACCGAAACCGCGGTCTGTAACCTCGGCTCGGTCAATTTGTCACAGCACCTGACCGAAGGCGCCAACGGCAAAGAACTCGACCACGACAAACTCAAGCGCACCATCTCCACGGCGATGCGCATGCTCGACAACGTGATCGACATCAATTACTACGCTGTCAAAAAAGCACGCGACTCGAATATGCGCCACCGCCCTGTTGGCTTGGGCATCATGTCGTTCCAAGACAGCTTGTACGAGATGCGCATTCCTTACGCCTCACAAGCAGCGGTGGAGTTTGCAGACCGTTCGATGGAAGCGGTTTGCTATTACGCCTACTGGGCATCGACCGAACTTGCCAAAGAGCGTGGTCAATATGCAAGCTACAAAGGTTCTTTGTGGGACAAAGGCATCTTGCCTCTGGATTCCTTAGACCTCCTCGCCACCGCACGCGGCGGTTATTTGGATGTCGACCGTTCCACCACTTTGGATTGGGAATCCTTGCGCCACAAAATTGCCAAAGACGGCATGCGCAATTCCAATTGCGTGGCGATTGCGCCAACAGCCACCATCTCCAACATCATTGGTGTGGACGCGTCCATCGAACCCTGCTTTGGCAATTTGTCGGTCAAGTCCAACTTGTCTGGCGAGTTCACGGTGATCAACAGCTATCTTGTGCGTGACTTGAAGCGCTTAGGTCTGTGGGACGATGTGATGGTCATGGACCTGAAACACTTTGACGGCTCCTTGCGCCCTATCGACCGCGTGCCACAAGAGATCAAGGCTTTGTACGCCACAGCCTTTGAAGTGGAACCACAGTGGTTGGTCGAGGCTGCATCGCGTCGCCAAAAGTGGATCGACCAAGCGCAATCGCTCAACATTTACATGGCAGGTGCATCCGGTAAAAAGTTGGACGAGACCTACAAATTGGCATGGCTGCGTGGCTTGAAAACCACCTACTACCTGCGCACTTCTAGCGCGCAACAAGTAGAGAAATCTACGGTGCAAGCTGGCTCACACAACTCGGTGTCTGCGGGCTCGC
Organism: uncultured Bordetella sp.; assembly: GCA_964343725.1. Classification (GTDB taxonomy): domain Bacteria; phylum Pseudomonadota; class Gammaproteobacteria; order Burkholderiales; family Burkholderiaceae_C; genus Limnohabitans. The sequence goes on along the minus strand of CAYFLF010000010.1, from coordinate 474 downwards.
CAACAAGTGGGTTGAGCGCACTCGAAGCGGCTGCCATGGCTGCGCAAGCACAACAGTTAAGCGCGATGGCTGCCACCGACGTGAAGTTTTGCGGCGTGGATGATCCAACTTGCGAAGCTTGTCAGTAATTAACACTGACGCGTTTTTGTATTTGCACAACACTAAGCTGCTCTACACCTCTGCAACGCTTTGCGTTTGGGTGCAGAGCATCGATAATTTAAGAATTGGAAAATAATTTATGTTGACCTGGGAAGAAGACGTAAAACCTTCAACACCATCCCCATTTGCAAGCGGCATATCCAGCCGCTTGATGGATATCCCTCCCCCTCCAACTTCACACCCTGCACAAGCAGCCGTTGCGACACGCACATTGGATGACGGCGCAAAAGCACCAGTCATCCCCACGCTGACTTCGCCGGTTTCCGTTGCAGCTACTGCAGCGGCTACCAGCCATCGGCGTGTGAATGCGGCTGA
>CAYFLF010000009.1:4797-23703 GCA_964343725.1 uncultured Bordetella sp. | reverse complement strand
CTCGCGCTATGGACAAAAGTTGTAAAAGAAGGCAATATCAAGGCTGAATAAAACAATCTGTCGCTTGTCTTGCGTGTTGGTATGCCACCTATTTCCTTGAACAAACTGTTGATCGCTGGGCTTGGCCTTTTACTCTTTGCTTCATCTGTCCAAGTTCATGCAGAGCCACCTTCTCTTGGAATCGGTCTATCTCAATACGCATACCGTGAGCCTTCTTTGGGTGTAGCGCATGACGGTTGGTTGGGTATTGCAAGAGCCAAATGGGCGCCAGACAACTTACGCTTCAAAAATTGGCCATTCACGCTCACCGGTCAAGCGACATTCGGTTACGCCGACTACACAGGCTCGGGAACCATGGCCAACCAACCCACCAGCATCTATCAATTACAGGTTGAGAGTCCGCATACCGAATGGATAAGCGGCTATCAAATCAGCCCTGGATTGGGATATCGATACCTTTATAACGATGCACGCGGCATAACCAGCACAAACAATGTTGGGTATAGACGTACCAGCGAATACCTTTTTGCAAGCCTAGGTGCGGAGCGACCTTTTGGAGAAAACTGGCGTGTCACGGCGCAGGGTTACCTTTTGTTGAGCGGCAGACAAACGTCTAATTTATTTGATGTTGGTGGTGATTACGCCTCGCAAGGCCCTCTAAAAAATACACAAAGACATGGCTTTGGTTGGAGGACAGGAGTTTGTAAAACTTATCAAGCCTTGGACTTTTGCTCTAGTTATGAGTTTTGGCAAATTGGAGCATCAGACAACTATTCTTTCGTGTCTAACGGCAACAGATACACCATCTATGAACCCACCAACCATACAAAGTCGTTTCAGTTCACGGTTAACTACAAATTACATGAGTAAAAAATATTGCGCTTGACGCATCAGTTGCACTACTGCTTAGCTTTGCAATTTATTCAATCTAATTCTCAAAATTAATAAACCAGCGGCCGTTATTCCTACTGGCAGCAAAGACCCCCAGTTCAGCCAAGTCCAGCCTTGTGTGGTGACTAGCGCACCAGAAGCAAATGATGTAAAGGCCATGGTGGTGAACACGCAAAAATTAATGGCTGCTTGTGCTTTGTCTTTTTCTTGTGGCGAATAAGCTTGCATTGACAGGGTCGTGCTTCCCGTGAACAAAAAATTCCAACCCACACCCAGCAAAAACAATGCGATTAAAAATTGATGAATATCTACACCCGACAATGCAATGCTGATGCAAGCAATATTGAGCAGTACGCCAACCCCCATGATGTTGAGCACGCCAAAGCGTTGTATCAAGTGTCCTGTCACAAAACCAGGAGCAAACATTCCAATCACGTGCCATTGCAAGACCCATGCGGTGTCTTCAAATGACAAACCGCACACCTGCATTGCCAGAGGCGTCGCTGCCATTAGCAAATTCATCACGCCATAACCTAACGCTGCTGAAAGAGCCGCCACAAAAAACACTGGTTGGCGCAGGATTTGATTTAAAGGCCGCCCGGTTTGGTCGCTGGATTTTTTAGCAACCACTGGAGGGAACTCAATGAAGCTCATTAGCGCCATCGACAACAAGGCAATGATCGCCAAAGCGACATAGGCACCAGCAAAAGGAAGTTCTAGCCAATTTTTTGTGTGCATGGCCAAATTTGGACCAATGATGGCACCCATCAATCCGCCAGCCATTACCAGCGACACCGCTTTTTCACGGTAGTCGGGCGCGCAAAGCTCTGCCGCTGCAAATCTATACAACTGTCCATTAGCGCTGTAATACCCAGCAACTACGGTGGCGACGACTAACAAAATAAATGAGCTATGCATAACAGCCCATGCACCAATACAAGCTGATAGGAGTGCGATCAATAACCCCAATAAAAAAGACCCTTTTCGACCAAAACGCTGTTGTGACTTGGCCACTAAACCCGTACTCAATGCGCCACCCACCACATACCCCATAACCGGCAAAGTAGCCATCCATGAAACTGGAGCCAAATTCAAGCCCACCAGACCATTAATTGCAATAAACGTGACGTTGTTGGTTAAAAACAGGCCCTGGGCAATACTTAATAGCAATAAATTTTTATTCATGGCCACAGCTTAACCGATTGACCAGTGCAAGCCATTATGAATACACTGTTTAATTCAACTCATCACTTGGATTAGCTATGGAAAATAATTTTTACCAAGACTCGCTAGGATTACTGAATGCTAGCGAAAAAGATATCCAACACCCAAATCGTAGATTAGCGTTACAGACCGCCTTAGGTGTTGGGTATTGCGCGGCAGCAACGCCGCTGATTGCACAGACAGCCATCAAAACACCGACTGACGGCCTTTTAACGGGAGAAGTAACGGTAGATGTGCAGGGCTTCAAAATGCCCGTATTTCGTGCTGCCCCCAAAGACAAAACTAACTTGCCTGTTGTTTTGGTTATTTCAGAAATATTTGGTGTACACGAATACATCGCTGATGTCGCTTGCCGATTTGCCAGAGAGGGCTATCTTGCTATTGCGCCCGAATTATTTGTTCGCCAAGGCGATCCAAGCAGTTACGGAGAGGTTGCAAAGCTTTATGCCGAAGTGATCTCCAAAGTACCCGATGCCCAAGTGATGAATGACTTAGATGCTTGCTTGACCTGGGCAGATGCAAATGGAGGCGATTCAAAAAGATCAGCCATCACAGGATTTTGTTGGGGCGGGCGTATCACTTGGCTCTACGCCATGCACCAACCCAAACTAAAAGCTGCAGTTGCTTGGTATGGTCGTTTAGAAGGTGAGAAAACAAACGCCTCACCCGCACATCCAATCGATTTAGTAGCCAAACTAAAGGTCCCAGTACTTGGTTTGTATGGTGCTGCCGATACTGGAATATCGCTAGCGTCTGTCGAACGTATGAAAACCAACCTCATTCAAGTTGCCAACCAAGGCAACAATGCCGCAAAGGACAGCAACTTTGTGGTGTACCCCGATACTCCACATGCATTTCATGCAGATTACCGACCAACATACCAAGCTGGACCTGCTAATGATGGATGGAAGCGCGCCCTTCAATGGTTTAAAAAATATATTTGATTTTCAAGAACAATTGAATAGAAAATTGTTTAGCGCCAATACGCTTATAAAAATTGTGTGAATTTAAATATTAGCAACTTGAAATTTGCGATTTCATTAGCATATCGCTTATAGAAAAGGAGGTTGCTTATGGACAATGGCGCATACATGAAGTATCGGAATGAAAATCCGGTTGTCAATACATTCATAACGACCTACGAACATATCACCATGTTCCCTGAGCAACTTACCAATGAAGAAATTGTTGTAATTGCGACGTTTATTTTTCTAGCAGTCTATGCATTGATCAAACTATTGATTAAAGTTTTCAAGCATGGAAAAAAGAACGATGTCTAGCTCTAAAACATGAACAATTTTCTGGATCCAGCAATACTCTTTTTTGTATTTGGAGTCTTTGCCGGAGCAGTTAAGTCAAATCTAGAGATTCCCCAATCCATTGCGCGATTCTTATCGCTTTATCTTTTAATGGCTTTGGGTTTAAAAGGCGGGTTTGCTCTTCAAAAATCCGGCTTTACATTGGATATTGGTATAGCGCTAGGCCTGGCCGTTTTCCTGGCATTGCTCATTCCTGTCTTGGGCTATCTATTCCTGAGAACTAGCTTAAATAATTTCGACTCTGCTGCAGTAGCAGCAACATATGGCTCAGTGAGCGCAGTCACTTTCATCACGGCCACACAATCACTTGACCAATATGGAATTGAATACGGCGGACACATGGCTGCTGCAATGGCGCTTATGGAGTCACCTGCCATTATTTTGGCTATTTTGTTAGCCAATAAGGCCAGAGCTGCTTCAGCAACAACACAGCAGTCCTCTGGAATTACAAAGATTTTTCATGAATCTTTTACGGATGGTGCACAACTACTATTGCTTGGCTCCATGGTGGTTGGTTTGATCAGCGGTGAAGCAGGTCAAAAAATAATGGCGCCGTTCTCAATCGACTTATTCAAAGGAATGCTGTCCTTTTTTTTACTCGATATGGGCTTGATGGCCGCAAAAAACTTTGAAGGACTCAAAGGCAAACCACCTATTACCTTGATCTATGCCATTGGCGCACCCTTGGTGCATGCATGTATTGCTTTAGGCTTGTGTAAGTTTTTTGGGCTTCCTCTAGGCGAAACAATTTTATTGATGGTGCTTGCCGCCAGTGCCTCGTATATAGCGGTCCCTGCAGTCTTGCGACATGCCTTGCCAGAAGTTAATCCCGCTTTGTATATGAGTATGTCTTTGGGAATTACGTTTCCATTCAATATTATTTTGGGAATTCCGCTCTACACATATCTGGCGAGCCTGTCTATCTAGACCAATCTATCGGCCAGTTGCGCCTGGCACTGTTTTATAAAGAAATACAGCGCGCTCGATGTCTGTGACCCAGATCAAGCCATCGCCAATTTGCCCTACCCTTGCATTGTCAACAATGGTGTCAACAATGCTGTTGCAAACCTCATCAGGCGCAACAATTTCTATGCGGATTTTTGGCGTGTAATCGGTCAGCTCTTCTTTGAGATTAGCTGGGCTATGCAAGCTTGGAGCTGAACATCCCTCCACTTTACTCACAGTCATCCCAGGAAACCCCGCTATGGATCGTAATTTTTCACGCAATAGGGGTAGTTTTGCTGGACGAATAATGGCTTTAATTTCTTTCATAGATGCTCTCTTTCTCTTATGCCTCAGGTTGCGATTCATCAAACCATTGGTAAATGGTTGGAACAACGACAAGGGTTAATAAAGTGCAAGTAATTAATCCTCCGATTACCACAATAGCTAGAGGTCTTTGAACCTCAGAGCCAGGACCGTCTGAAATTAAAAATGGAATGAGGCCCAGCATGGCCACTGTTGCAGTCATCATCACAGGTCTAAACCGCTGACGAGCACCTTCGACTACGGCTTCATGGACTGGCATACCTCCCTCACGTAAATTACGAATGTAGGAGACTAAAACCACGCCATTGAGAACAGCAATTCCCCAGAGCGCAATAAATCCGACTGAGGCAGGCACCGATAAATATTCACCTGTGACAAACAATCCTAAAACGCCACCGATCGATGCAAAAGGAAGCACAGTAATGATGAGTGTTGCGAACTTGAGCGAATTAAAAAGTAGGAAAAGTAAAAAGAAAATGGCAGCAACCGTAATGGGCACAATAATTTTCAGATGTCCAAGTGCTCGCTCCATATTTTGGAATTGACCTCCCCACTCTAGGTAGTAGCCCTCTGGCAAATCAACTCTTGCTTCTACTTGAGACTGCAATTCTTTGACAAATCCGCCTAAATCTCGACCTTTTACGTTGATTCCCACGACTATGCGACGTTTTGCCATTTCTCTGGAAATTTGTGCAGGACCATCCATGACACGGATTCGAGCCACATCCTCCAAGCGGGCCTGAGCGCCATTGGACGAATTCAAAATAATATTGGAGATTGCTTCTATATTGTTTCGAAAGCTGTCTGGTAAACGCACCACTGCAGCGTAGCGTTTCTCACCTTCAAAAATATCTGTAGCAATTTTTCCGCCAATCGCTGTCTCAATTAAATCATTGACATCTGCCACATTGATTCCAAGTCGCGCAATGGCTTGTCGGTCAATATCAATTTGCAAGTATTGCTGCCCTGCGATACGTTCCACTCTTAAATCTTGCGCGCCTTGAATATTTTGCGCAACTTTGGCTATTTGCTGCGCAATGCGCTTGAGACTATCTAGGTCATCCCCAAAAACTTTGACCGCAATGTCTGAACGTACGCCCGTTACCATTTCATCGACACGATCAGAAATAGGCTGGGCCATCACGATTTGAACGCCTGGAAGTGCCTTGAGTTTTTCTCGAATGGCCGCAGTGATATCGTCCTGATCCCAACCCGATGGCCATTCGTTGCGTGGCTTCAAACTCACAATAGGGGTTGATTCATTGGGACTTTGCGGATCGGCTGGAGATTCGCCACGGCCGACACCAGAAATCGCTGATTTCACACCAGGAACGGACATGACTAGCTGCATAGCTTGCATTTCCATCTTGATCGATTCATTGAGTGAAATATTGGGCACTCGGTTGATACCCGGAACAATGGATCCTTCTTTCATCTCCGGAATAAAAGCAGTACCAAGAAATGGAAGCAAGCAAATAGTCAATGCAAAAGCAGCTAGTGAAATTTGTACCGTGCGCTTTTTCGCTGACATGGCTATATCCAAAAGTCGAAGGTAACGCGACTTGAGTACTCTTATTAATTTCGTGTCGTGGTCCCCATCGCCTTTGGGCGGCTCCAACAAATAAGACGATAGAACGGGCGACAAAGTCATCGACAAAACAAGTGATACAGCCAGCGCAATCGCAATGGTGTAGGCCAAGGGTGCAAACATTTTTCCTTCCATGCCCTTTAAGGTCATCAAAGGCAAAAAGACCAATATGATGATTCCCACGCCAAAAATTACAGGGGTTGCAACTTCTGCAACCGCATTGAGAATTGATCGCGCTTTGCTCTCTCCTAATTCAGCCGCACGCCCGAGTCGCGCGTAGGCGTTCTCTACCACTACAACTGAACCATCGACCATTAACCCAATGGCAATAGCCAGGCCTCCTAGAGACATCAAATTGGCTGAAATGCCCAGCTTATTCATTGCCATAAAAGTAAGTAGTGGCGTTAAGACTAAGGTGGCCACCACGATGAGAGATGAGCGAACATCCCCTAAAAATAAAAAAAGTACCACTACGACTAAAAAAATGCCTTCTAAGAGAACTTTGGTCACTGTCCACAGCGCTGCATCAACCAACTCTGATCGGTCATAGTAGGGAACCACTTTTAGATCATGGGGCAGCATCCCACGTTGGTTGATTTCATCGACACGGCTTTTGATTCTGCTGACAATTTCTTTGGCATTTCCGCCCGTCATCATCATGACGATGCCACCTACCGCTTCGGTAGTTCCATTTTTTACAACAGCCCCTTGGCGCACCTCATGGCCAAGTGTGATTTGAGCTACATCGCGAATAAAAATAGGCGTACCGTTAACTTCCTTCAATACGATTTGCCCTAAATCACTGACCCCTTGTACGAGACCCACTCCGCGAATCAGGTATTGCTCTGCTGCTTGTGGCAATACACCTCCGCCTGAATTGGCGTTATTGCGAGCCACAGCAGAGTAGACCTCGGACAACGTGATTTTGTAATGTCGCAATCTTTCAGGGTTAACCAATACGTGGTACTGCTTGACAAACCCACCTTGTGAATTGATCTCGGCAACACCAGGAATGGATCGAAGCAAGGGTCTCAATACCCAATCTTGAACGATTCGTCGTTGCGTCAATTCTTCTTGGCTTAGCTCTTTATCTCCATCGCCTACACGCTCTAAGGTGTATTGGTACACCTCTCCTAAGCCAGAGGAAACGGGACCAAGAACAGGCGAAACGTCAGCAGGTAATCGGTGTGCGACTTCTATCAGGCGCTCCATCACTAATTGACGGGCAAAGTAGACATTGGTGGTGTCGGTAAATACCAAAGTGATGAGCGAGAGCCCAGGTTTATTGAGTGATCGTAGCTCTGTCAGGCCAGGTAACCCAGTCATCGCCACCTCAATCGGAACTGTCGCAAATCGCTCAACCTCTTCAGGTGATCTTCCTATAGCTTCGGTCGCGATTTGAACTTGTACGTTTGTGACATCCGGAAATGCATCGACTGATAGCTTGGTAGAGGCTTGTATGCCAAAGAATAGAAGAATAATGGCGACCACCACCACAATGAGGCGTTGCTTCAGAGCTGCGCGCACGAGATATTGAATCATCGCTTATCCGCCCTTTTCCATCTCTTTGAGATTGCGATGATTATTCAAATGAAAAGCGCCATCCGATACGATTTTCATTCCCTGACGAAGACCATCTAAGACAACGCGCTGTCCGTCGTGTTCACTTGCTAGTCGAACTGGTTTTAAACGGAAAACACCTGTTTTTTCTTCAACAAACACATAGTCCGTATCCAGTTCACGAACAACAGCAGTATTGGGCACCACTAACTGCTTTTTAGGTGCGGATTCAATCAGCATGGAGGCCAGCATAGAGGGTTTGAGGCGACCGCTGCTGTTGTCAAGTTCAGTGCGCACCAACACTGTGCGAGTATCTGGATTAACCGTTTGTCCAACAAATATCAGTTTGCCGACGAGCTTTTCATTCTGTAGCGCAGGAACCTCAATTCGAACAGACTGCCCTACCTTGACTTGCGCAACTTGTTGCTCAGGAACTTGTGCGATTGCCCATACGCGACTTAAATCGGCAACAGTAAACAATACGTCTGCTGGTTGGACAACTTGTCCTGTTGTCACTTTTCTTTCGACTACAACTCCCTTGATAGTCGCAACAACACTAGAAACTGAATCTATGGCGCCAGTGCTTGCCAACTCTTCAAGCGCTTTCATATTGACGCCTAGCACTCTGAGTTGATCTTGGGCGGCACGCGTCTGGGCAGATGCCACTTCGTACTCGCTTTCTCGACGTTGTAATTCTGCAGCGCTGATGACATCCGCTTCAAACAATGTTTTTGCACGCTGAACAGTACGGCGGTGAAATTCTTTCTCAGAACGTGCTTTTAAATAAGCCAATTGTGAGTTGGAGAGCTCGCTGCTATTGATGGATGCAAGGGTGTCGCCTTTTTTCACTTCACTGCCGAGCGATGCATTTATTTGCGTTATGCGACCAGTCACACTGGCACCAATTCGCGTCAGAGCCTGCTCATCAAAATCAATTTGCCCTGCAACTCGCAAAATATCGGATACATCAATTTGGTCTACCTCGGCCACCTTTATTTGGGCCATCAGCGCATCGTTGGCAACGACTATATTGAGATCTTGGTTATTTGATTGCGCCTGTGTAGGTTGTGATTTTTTGCAACCCGCAAGCAGAAATGCGCTAGTCAATAGCGCTACCAATGAAAGTTTTAAAAAATAATGATGCATCTTGCTAATTTTTTAGTTTGGGTTATCTGAGACTGTTGCTCTTAAACGTTCTATCTCCGTCCAAGCGCTGGCCAATTCAAAACGTGCTGTGATTAATTCGTTACGGGCGGCCCTAAAGACACGCTGTGCATCCAACACTTCTAAAAATCCTTTCTCACCCGCTCTGTAAGCAATTTCGACAACACGAAGCGCATTAGCAGCCTGGCGAACAATCCCTGTCTCTAATGCAGTCATTTGAGATTGCGCTATTTCGTATTGTTGAAAAGCAGCTTCCAAGGACTGCTGAATAGAAAACTCTTGATGCGCTAATTCGTTGATTGATTGTTTCAAGCGAGCAGAGGCTTCTCCGACAGGGCCGCTTCTCCAATCCCATAAGGGCAAAGAGAATGCAAACCCGATTCTTTTATGCTTGTATTCAGAATCAAGGTCTTGGTCTGCACGCAGTGCAAGTCTTGGCAATCGCAAAGATTTTTCTTGATTGAGCTTGCTGTCAAGTTGTTGGCGCTCTGACCGCATACGCAAGAGTTCTGGATTATTTTTCAGAATATGCTCACGAACGCTCTCAAAAGCAGGAGGGGGATTGAGCTCTATCCCAAATTCTTGAACAGAGAAATGTTCAGGCAATTGCGAACCCACTAAGGCCCGAAGGCCAGCGCGTGCTTGTTTAATGCGAGACTCAGCGGATTGCGCTAGCTTTTGCGTGTTGAGCAACTCCGCGTCGGCTTTGAACAATTCATACCGAGCCGCCTCTCCTGTCTCAACTCGAACTGCAATTCGGTTACGTATACCCTCCATCAACTTGCTGTCTTCTTTACTAGCCCGCTCTTCTGCAAGTCTTCTAATCAGTTCAAAGTACCGAATCCTTAGTTTGGCAACCATTTCAGATTTGAATGCGGCCTCATAAGCAAGAGCAGATCCCAAGTTGGCTTTTGCGGCATCAATTCTTGGAAATCTATGCCATGGCATATCTAAGTCTTGCGTGATACTGATCGTTTTCAACGATCCATCGATGTTGGTAGTCGATGCCCTAGGCGTTCTAGTCCCATTCAATATTTCGACTTGAGGATTAGGTACCGCTTGAGCAGTTCCAACAGAAAAACGCGCAGATTCAACATAATTAGAAACACCTTGAATTGCTTTGCTGTTGGCAAACATCATTTGCTCAAGTTCCTGCAAACTAAATGAAGGATGCAGCGTTTGCGCAGTGGCGACTGAGCAAAGCAACACGGCATAAATGATGCCTAAATTTTTAATATGAAATTTCATGCGCAAATTCAAGATACTTTGGATAAATTGACTTCTAATTATTTATTCTTTAGAAAATTTATATATCCCTAATGATTAAATGAATATGCTTTGTGAGGGTAATGACCAAATAAACCTGAACACATTTTTCATACTGAAAGCGACTGATTGACTTGAATCATTTAACCTAAAATACCGTAATGGCATATTTCAAACGCGCATTAGTCATAGCAATTTGCGCATTACTTTATTACTGGTGCTTTTATCTCAATAAGTTCATTTTTGATGAACTTGAGTTTTCTTTTGGAGTGAACTGGATCTTTATACCCAGCGGCCTTCAACTTGTCATGGTATTGGTTGCGATTGAAGAGGCTGCTATTGGAATTGCCCTTGCTGCGTGTTTAATTGGTTTTGACAACTACCAACTTAATTCGCTTGTAGAGACATTGATCACAGCAATTATTGCTGGTGGCTCTCCTTTACTTGCTAGAAAAATTTGCTTAGATTTTCTCGGGGTCGATAAGGAACTATTCAAGCTAAACCCTAAGTCAATTTTTTTCATGTCAATCGTCTTTGCGCTGCTCAGTTCAACATTGCATCAACTCTGGTATAGCTATAACGGCGTAACACAGCAATTTGCGCAAAGCCTTGCCGTCATGGCCATTGGTGATTTTTTAGGAACGGCTCTACTTTTATCAGTCATAAGTTCGGCCAGCAAGTTGATGCATCGTCTTACTTCACCGCGTTTGTGAATCACATTTTTTCAGCCCTTTCTTTTAGAACTGCAACTGAAATCTTGACTTAACCGCTTTTTCATTCATGCTCAATACCCGATTCAGTTTGCAATTTGGCTTACGTACTCCTATTGCGCTTGCCCCCATGGCCTTGGCTTCTGGAGGTGAGCTAGCGTCTGCATGCGCTCGATCTGGCATTCTTGGATTAATAGGCGGCGGCTACGGTGAATTGGCTTGGTTACAAAAAGAACATGCCTTGGCTTTGGCTAATCTACAAAATGATGCAAGCGCTCTATCTAAATTGGGCTGTGGTTTCATCACTTGGAAGCTAGATGAAAATGCCAGCGCTCTAGACTGGTTGCTCGACCAAGAACATGTGCCTGCTGCAATCATGCTGTCTTTTGGCAACCCTCTAACCTATTCACAACGAATTTTAAAAAGAGGTATTCCTCTTATTTGTCAAATTCAGCGTACCGAACAGTTAGCGCAATGCTTAGAGGCTGGTGCCAAAGTAATTGTTGCGCAAGGCGCTGAAGCTGGCGGCCATGGAATGAATAGTTTGCAAGGGCGTTCTACATTGAGCCTTGTTCCAGAGATTGCCGACAAATTAAAGGCGCAATCTCCTTCTACTTTTTTGTTAGCCGCTGGCGGGATAGCGGATGGCAGAGGATTAGCCGCTGCTTTGATGCTAGGAGCAGACGGTGCCCTCATAGGCACACGCTTTTGGGCGAGCCAAGAAAGTCTTGCCAGCAAAGGGGCAATTGAAGCGGCTATTCAAGCTAATGGAGACGAGACAGCGCGCTCTGCGATTTTTGATATTTTGCGGCGCAAGAATTGGCCAGAAGTGTTTGATTTCAGATCTTTAAGAAATCAATTACATAGGCAGTGGGAAGGTAGAGTGAACGAACTTAAGAACTCGCCTGAGTCAGCAATAGCGATGTACGAGGAGGGTGTTGCACAAGGCGACTTCTCAAGAGCGCATGTCACCGTTGGCGAAGCAGTTGGCCTATTGCATGACGCGCCACCTGCGTCGACTTTAATTGAGCGAATGCATCAGGAAGCATCTTTGCTTTTAAAACAGAACGACTAAATCCTCCCCACCTAATCGCCCCTCACTAACCCTTGTCTTCCTATGACAGTGGCACCCTAAGGTTTTAGCTCTGTGTCATAATATTTGATTATTCCCTCCGTGCCCGGGTGGTGAAATTGGTAGACGCAGGGGACTCAAAATCCCCCGCCGCAAGGCGTGCCGGTTCGATTCCGGCCCCGGGCACCAGTGGTTATTGACTGCTGCCAAAGGTTTATCCTCATCGACTTTTTTCAAAGATCTATGGTTATCTTATGAATCACGAGAACGACGATGAATTTCCAAGCTTCATAGGTAGCGGTAAAAAATTTCATGTTTCCGTGTCTGAACACACGGGAAACGCAAAAACCCCCAAAAACATCGTGACGTCTCATGAAGAAGAGACACTCGCAAAAGTTCGCTCCTACGAGAGCATGGATGGCGATTTTGATCCCCTCGCTTTTCACACGCACGATGAGCAGAATCTTCGACTAGACAAAATTGACAAAGAGTCAGGCAAGGGCCCTGAAACTTTAAAAGCGCCAAATGACAACGCAGCTGCAGAAAACCTGCAAACAATTCATGAAGACTCGCATGAACCTAATAAGCAGTCATTGCCAAAAGGTGATGCAACTGGGGCAAACAAGCAAAGTATCCAGACAACTCATGCAAAAGATAACCTCCAAGCTGTCTCAACTGGTAACTTGCAGGACAACCACCAAGGCATTGGCAAAGATGCATTAGAAAACAAGCTTCAAGGTGTTGCCACAGACAAGTTGAAAGATAACTTGCAAGCCATCTCCAACGAAAACTTGGAAGACAACCTACAAGCGATTCCTAATGGTTCACTTGAGGACAACATTCAAGGTATTCCGACTGATCCTTTTGAAGACAATCTCCAAGGTATTGCGACTAGCCATCGTGATCAAAACAATCCATCCATAGCCAAAGCGCATATAGATTCCAACCAGCCAGAAGGCATTGCAAAAAAACCTATTCAACACAATGTGGCGGGTATTCCCAAAGACAATATCCAAGATCATGACGCGCGCATCGATAAAGAACATAGCCACTCCAACATTGCCGAAATAGAAACTGGTGCGCTTGCAGATAACTACCAAGATCTTGATAAGTCACACGATAGCCACAACAAGGCTTCAATCCCGAAAGAATCTCTCCACGAATCCCACGCGGCTATTGAAAAAGACAATATTGAAGACCGTGGTGCTAGCACTGAAAAAACAGCTCTTCAAGATAACCACCAATCTGCACCGTCAGAGTCTCCGCTTAGTGATAACTTTCAAGCCATTGAGCAAAAGCCGATATCCGACCATTTCGAAACGCTCCCCAGCGATTCCCCTCTAGGCGAGTCTGAGACTGCTTCCAAACAACCTATCAGTGCTCCCCCCTTATCCACAGACAACCCATCGAGCGCTAAAAATAAAACTTCTGCTTCTTCCGCAACCTCCTCTGGAAAAGCCAAAAAGAATTCTGCTTCGCGTTCTGCTGCAACTACAGAAGCCCAAAGAATTGCTTTGGTCCACAAAGCACAATTGGAGGCATTTCATGGCCGACTAGCAGGCATCAAACACAATGTGGACGAACTCAACCATAAATTGGATGACCTAGAGAACAAAAGTTGAGTTTGGGAGCAATCTGTGAGCCATTTATTTTCTGAATTTACCCTGCATTCACCACGCGGGCCTCTAAAGCTACCTAACCGCGTGATTGTTGCGCCTATGTGCCAATACTCGGCACATGAAGGTCAAGCCACTGACTGGCATTTGATGCATTGGGGTAATTTGCTCAACAGCGGCGCGGCTATGTTTTTTATCGAAGCGACGGCTGTCACACCCAAAGGCCGAATCACGCCCACTTGTTTGGGACTTTGGGATGAAGCGACTGCTGCGGCCTTGCATGACAAGCTAGGGCGTGCCCGTCACCTAGCACCCAAGGTGCCGGTATGCATGCAACTTGCACACGCCGGACGCAAAGGCTCTAGTGCAGCGCCTTGGAATGGCGGTCAATTACTAGACGCATCGCATGGCGGATGGCAACCAGAGGCTCCCTCACCTGTTCCACATTTAGAGCAAGAAACACCCCCCGACGAAATCACTCCACAAGGTTTGATCGATATCGAACAGGCTTTTGTCAAAGCGATCCAACGCGCGGATGCTATGGGCATTGATGCCATTGAGTTACATGGAGCACATGGCTATTTGTTCCATCAATTCTTATCTCCTATAGCCAACAAGCGCACCGACGCCTACGGCGGTAATTTTGAAAATCGCATCCGCTTTCCCATGCAAGTTTTCAAAGCGGTACGCGCTGCTTTTACTGGTGTTTTGGGTATGCGAATTTCTGCCACTGATTGGGTAGATAACGGATGGACACCCGAAGAAACCGCTGACTTTGCGGCCCGATTAAAACAAGAGGGTGCAAATTTTGTCCATATCTCCACTGCAGGTGTAGCAGCACACCAAAAAATTCCAGTGGGTCCTGAGTTTCAAGTGCCTTTTGCCAAGTATGTGAAGGACAAAGTAGGCCTTCCTACGATTGCTGTTGGTTTGATCACTGACCCTCACAAAGCGGATGACATCATCGCGCGCGGTGATGCGGATTTGATCGGGTTAGCCCGTTCATTTCTCTACAAACCACGTTGGATGTGGGAAGCCGCTGCTGCCCTACAAGGTACGGTTGTAGCTAGCCCACAATACTGGCGTAGTTTGCCCAGGGAAGCACAAACTATTTTTGGTCCTGTTAGCGTGGGCCAACGCTAAATCTAGCCTAAAGGAAAACATATGACCCGCACTTTTCGTCGCCAGCTGCTCTCGCAATTTTCTCTACTGGTTGCATTAAGCAGTAGCCTTGCTTTACCGCTCATCGCGCATGCGCAAGCGGATAACTACCCGAGCAAACCCATCACGCTTGTTGTGCCTAATCCACCTGGTGGTTTAGTTGACACCTCCGCACGCTTGGTGAGTGACCCACTTGCCAAATTAACAGGCCAAAGCGTGGTGGTAGACAACAAACCAGGTGGTAGTGGCAACTTGGCGTATTCCAACGTTGCGCGTAGTAACAAAGATGGCTACACCGTGTTGGTGTCCTATTCTGGCTATCACATTGCCAATCCCATCTTGATGGACAAATTGCCTTGGGAGTTAAAAGATCTCACCCCTATTGGCCTCATCACGGTAGCCACCAATGTGATCGCGGTACACCCCTCCATTCCTGTCAACACGCTCAAAGAGTTCATTGCATGGGCAAAACAAAACCCTGGCAAGTTGAACTATGCGTCTCAAGGCAATGGCTCGGTCTCGCACATTGGTACCGAAATCTTCAAGCAGCAAACAGGGGTCGAGATGACCCATGTGCCCTATAAAGGTTCAGGTCAAGCGATTCAAGATGTATTGGCAGGACAAGTGCAGGTGTTCATCACGACACCACCTTCTGTGATGGGGCATGTGCTCAGTGGCAAATTAAAAGCACTGGCTGTTACGGGTAAAACCCGGCACCCTCAACTCCCGCAAGTACCCACAGTAGCCGAAGCTGGTTTGAGCGGCTTTGAGCTCGAGTCTTGGGTAGCCTTGTATGTTGCCAATGGCACACCAAAAGAAGTTGTGCAAAAGCTGAGTAACGATGTCAAACGCGCCATGGAACAAGCCGACACCAAACAGCGCGCAGATGCTGCTGGCGTAGAAGTGCGTTACCTGACGCCAGATGCCACAACCAAGTTGCTTGAGCGTGATACCGCGAGTTGGGCCAAAGCCATCAAGGCTGCCAATATCAAGTTTGACTAATGCCCCTGATTGGGACACCTACTAGGCCTTTAGTCCATCTTGTACTTGCGGATAAAGCAAGCGTAGACGCAATTCACGCTTCATCCGCGTATTGACCAAACGGCGTGACTCGCTCATAAAGCTCATTTGCATCTCGCCTAATTCGAGTTGTGCTTTTGAGCGACTGATGCGTGGTGGTTTGGTCAGTCCATAAATGCTCGCCGCCATATCGAAATAGTCGCCCATCAACATCTGGCTATCGTCATTGATGTTGAATGTGCGTTGCGTTCTACCGCGCCATATCGCGAGTTGACAGGCTCTTGCTAAATCATCCGCATGGATATGGTTGGTAAACACATCATCTTGTTTTTCTAGCACGGCTGTACCGCGCATTAATCGGTCGCGAGGGGTTCCGCCGACACGGTCATTGGCATAGATGCCAGGAATACGCAAGACACGCATTTGCACAACATTGCCGCGTAATCTTGCTAGATGGCGTAAGCGTTGTTCTGCATCGACTCTGCGCTGGGCTCTGCTAGTTTGGGGCTTGGTAGGTCGTGACTCAGTGACCCATGCGCCGCCAGCGTCTCCGTAAACGCCACTGGTGGAGCCGTACACCACACTGGTGGGTGCGGTTCGTAACATCCATGCACGGGTGAGCGCTAATGTGCGGGGATCGAGCGAACCTTGTAACGGTGGTGGTGCCAAATGCACCACACGGGTTGCAAGACCTGCCAATCGTTTCAAACTACTAGGTTGATCCAAGTTAGCTACAAGCGGTGTCATTCCAGCTTGACGCAATTCTGTGATTCTTTGTGGCTGTGAAGTCAATGCAAAAGTTCGTACATGGCGTTGTACACGTGCCAAACGCATGCCAACGTCGCCACATCCGACGATGAGGAGTCGTTCACGTCTAAATCGTGCGGGCAATGCGCCCAAAGGAGTCTGATTGGAAGGCAAAATACGTCTTAGGTAAATGTTGAAGGATAACCAAAGATGAGTTTTCAGATTTCTGTGCAACCCAGTGGCCGTACTTTTGATGCGGGCTCCGATGAAACCCTTCTGATGGCAGGGCTGCGTCAAGGTATTGGTTTGCCCTATGGTTGCAAAGACGGTGCGTGCGGTTCTTGTAAATGCAAGAAGCTATCTGGCACTGTGACCCACGGAGCACACCAAAGCAAAGCCTTAAGCGAGGAAGAAGAGGCCAATGGCATGGTATTGACTTGCTGTGCTACAGCGCAAAGCGATGTTGTGCTGGAGTCGCGTCAGGTTGTAGAAGCTGGTGCATTTCCTATCAAAAAAATGCCTGTGCGCATCATTTCTTTAGAAAAGAAATCTCCCGACGTCATGCTGGTCAAGCTGCAACTGCCAGCGACTGAACTCATGCAGTATTACGCAGGTCAGTATGTTGACTTTTTGTTACGCGATGGAAGCCGTCGCAGTTATTCCATGGCGAATGCGCCACACACTTTGGTAGAAGGCAGTCCTGCTATTGAATTGCATATTCGCCATATGCCTGGCGGTGTTTTTACCGACCATGTGTTTGGCGCTATGAAAGAGCGTGACATTCAAAGAATTGAAGGCCCTCAAGGCAGTTTTTTCTTGCGAGAAGAGTCCAACAAACCTTTGGTGTTTTTAGCGTCCGGCACTGGCTTTGCACCTATCAAAGCGATCTTGGAGCATATGCAATTCAAAAGCATCACGCGGCCTGCAGTTTTGTATTGGGGTGGCAGACGCCCGCAAGATCTTTACCTCCACGATTGGCTACAAGCCCAACTCGCGCTGATGCCGAACTTGCGCTATGTGCCAGTGATTTCAGACGCTTTGCCCGAAGACAATTGGACGGGTCGCACTGGCTTTGTGCACCTAGCCGTTTTGGAAGACTTAAGCGATTTGAGCGGGCATCAGGTCTATGCTTGCGGTGCGCCCATTGTGGTGGACTCTGCACGTAGTGCCTACACAAAAGCAGGTTTGCCAGAAGACGAGTTTTATGCAGACTCTTTCACATCAGCAGCTGATAAAGCTTGATGTATTTCAAAGGACATACCGTGACTAATATTTTTACCAAAACGCGATTCTTAGTTTTACTGGCAATAGTTTGGAATACTGCGTGGGCGCAAGCACCTAGTTTTCCAAACAAGCCTATTCGATGGGTAATCGTTGCGCCTGCTGGCTCTTCCCTAGATGTCATTGCACGCGCCATGCAAGACAAGCTAAAAGACAACTTAGGTCAAGCCGTGGTGGTTGAGAACAAACCACAAGCGGGTGGCACAGTAGGCACCAACGAAGTAGCCAAGTCAGCACCTGACGGCTACACATGGGTGATGTCCTACAACGGGCCTCTCTCTTTTGGCCCTCATCTCTATCCCAAACTACCTTATCAGCCTGAAAAAGATTTAACAGCTGTCATCACGACGACCTCACAACCCAACGTCATTGCAGCCAATGTGCAGTTACCAGCAAATTCGATCCGTGAACTGATCGCCTTACTCAAAAAGGAACCTGGCAAATATAACTTTGCTTCTGTGGGTAATGGCAGCTCGTCGCATTTGACGATGGAATACATCAAATCTGTTTCCAACACATTTGCAGTTCATATTCCCTTTAACGGTAGCCCACCTGCCGTCATGTCTACTTTATCGGGTGAAACCCAGTTAATAGCTTCGGTTCCCACCGTGATCGCTCCACAAGTCAAACAAGGCAAGCTGAAGTATTTGGCAGTCACTAGTGCGCAACGCTATCCGCTACTACCTGAAGTTCCCACGGTTGCTGAAAGCGGTTTGCCAGAGCTCAAAGGCTTTGAGGCGCTTGCATGGAACGGTGTACTGGTGCCCGCAGGCACACCGCGTGCCGTGGTCGATCGCATCAATAGCGCTATCAACGCTGCTTTGAACGATCCAAGCGTAAGAGAAAGATTGAAATCAGCGGGACTAGAACCTATCGGTGGCACACCTGAGCAATTTGCAAAACTCATCCATGATGAGTCTGTCAAATGGGCACCGATCATCAAACGATCTGGTGCGCGTATTGATTAACAGTTGATCTGCCAGCTGATAGGCGTGTGAGCCATGACACGTTCATGGCA
>CAYFLF010000009.1:0-4697 GCA_964343725.1 uncultured Bordetella sp. | reverse complement strand
ATTAACAGTTGATCTGCCAGCTGATAGGCGTGTGAGCCATGACACGTTCATGGCAAGTTTTTGGCTCCAAATCAAGTGTGTCTATGCCCGACTGAGAAATCGTTTTGTCCAGTTTTGTCTTGGCCGCGCAAAAGCCACAACGGCCGTGTTGCAAAACTTACATTCACCCCTGTTTTGCCGTCTGAAGGTCTCAGGCTTCTATCAAACAGTGACGTGCCAGGCATAAAACGCAAGGCAACACCCGTGCGTCTTTGTTGTGAGGTGTTGGCTTTCGCGCCATGGATCATGTAGATATCGTGCATAGACATTTCGCCTGGCTGCAACTCTAAATCCACAGCCTGCGATTCGTCATACGTGCCCTCTGCCATGCGCTGGTTCAGTGTGAGGTCATTGCGGTCTTCGTGCAAATGCTCGTACAACTGTTTAGGGGTATGCGAGCCGGGGATAACGCGCAAGCAACCGTTTTCTCGGGTGCTAGGTTCAAGAGCTACCCAAACGGTGCAATTGGCCAATGGGCGAATAGGCCAATAGTGGCCGTCTTGATGCCAAGGTGTTTCAAAGCCTTCGCTGGCAGGTTTACAAAACACATGACAACCCCACAAGATGATGTCGGGGCCAAGAACTTGCTCGACCAAATCAATGATGGGCGGATGCATCGCCAGTTGCAAAAATTTTTGGCTTCCAGTCACGCCCTCGTCATTGCGCCCTTCAATATGCGCGCTCACCAGTTTTTCGGGACGCACACCTGGGTTGTTTGCAATCAGCGCATTGAGTGCGTCTTGCAACTCTTTTAAGAACGCAGGTTCTAAACGGTACTTAGGAATGACATAGCCATTGGCATGGTAGTTGGCGATATCTTTCTCGCTCAAAGCAGTTGACATGGCAATTACTCTCCTAAATAGGCAGCGCGTACTTTCGGATCATGCAACAAATCAGCTGCTTGGCCACCAAGGGTTATCACGCCTGATTCCATCACATAGGCGCGTTGGGCAATTTGCAGAGCACGGCTTGCGTTTTGCTCGACCAAGACAATGGTGACGCCTTGCGCTGAGACTGCTTGAATCACTTCAAAAATTTTGTCCACCATCAGTGGAGACAAACCCATCGAAGGCTCATCTAACAATAGCAAACTAGGGCGACTCATCAATGCACGCCCCATCGCTAGCATCTGTTGCTCGCCACCTGACAAAGTGCCCGCCAATTGATGGCTACGTTCTTTCAAGCGCGGGAAAGTGGTGAAGATGCGTTCCATATCTTCATCAATGCCAGCATCACCGTCACGGCTATAAGCACCCATCTGTAGGTTCTCAACGATGGTCATGCGGGTAAAAACACCACGTCCTTCAGGCACCATGGCCAAGCCTTGTTTCACCAAATCCCAAGGTTGACTTGCGTGGATAGCTTGGGCGTTTAACTCTATGGAACCTGCACTCGCTGACAACAAACCTGTGATGGCTTTCATGGTGGTGGTTTTGCCAGCACCATTCGAGCCGATCAACGAGACCAACTCGCCCGCGAAGACTTCAAAATTGACCCCTTTGACAGCTTGGATGCCGCCATAGTGCACATGGAGATCGCTGACGCGGAGCATGGGGTGGGTCATATCAAACCTGCGTCGTTCCCAAGTAGGCCTGCATCACACGCGGATCGCGTTGTACATGCGCAGGTGTGCCTTCTGCAATGACTTGGCCTTCGTCTAACACTGTCACGCGGTCGCACAAGCCCATGACCAATTTCACATCGTGTTCGATCAACAACACTGTGCGATGGTCATGCCGAATTTTGTCTATCAATGCACGGAGTTGCACTTTCTCGGTAGCGTTCATGCCTGCGGCAGGTTCGTCTAATGCCAAGAGTTGCGGGTCTGTAGCCAAGGCACGGGCAATTTCTAAACGACGTTGGTCACCATAGCTCAAGGTGCGCGCTTTCACATCCGCCAAAGCATCTATCCCAACATAGGCTAACAAGTCATGGGCTTTCTCGGTGATTTCTTTTTCTTCTTGTGTGAAGGCCTTGGTTTGAAAAATAGCACCCAGCAAGCCTGAGTGTGTACGTACATGACGTGCCACCATCACATTTTCTAATGCGGTCATGTCTGCAAATAAACGGATGTTTTGAAAAGTACGGGCAATGCCCGCTTTTGCGACTAAATGCACATCCCTTGGTTCGTAGGCATGGTCTGCCAATACAAAGCTACCACTATCGGCTGGGTACAAACCTGTGATGACGTTGAAGAAAGTGGTTTTTCCAGCGCCATTAGGACCGATCAAGCCATAGACTTGACCTCGCTCAATCGTGAGATGCACATCGCTCAAAGCTTGTAAGCCGCCAAACGACTTGGACACACCTGCTACTTGCAATACGTGTTGGCTAAGCATCATGCACCCTCCACGTTTTGCAAACGCTTGCCATGCTCAGGCTTAGGCCATAAACCGCTTGGACGCCACAGCATGACACCCACCATCGCAACCGATATCAGAAGTTGACGCAATATCGCAGCGTCTAATCGTCCACCCGTCATTTCCTGCAAAGGCCCAGCGATATAACGTAAGGCCTCAGGCAAAGCCGCCAACAACACAGCACCCAAAATGACGCCAGGCAAATGGCCAAGACCACCAAGCACCACCATCGCCACGATCATCACAGACTCCATCAGGCTGAATGATTCAGGCGATACAAACCCTTGAAATGCAGCGAACATGGCACCTGAGATACCACCGAATGTGGCCCCCATACCAAAAGCCATCAATTTCAAATTGCGCGTGTTGAGCCCCATGGCTTTGGCTGCAATTTCGTCTTCACGTATCGCCATCCATGCACGGCCAATGCGAGAATTTTCTAAACGATGGCATACCACCACACTCACTACCACCAGTAATAAAAACAAGTAGTAATACAAGGTCACGGATGGCAGTTCTATAAAGCCTAAATCCAAACGCTTGGATAAAGGATGGCCAAAAACTCGCACCGCATCAATCGAACCAATGCCTTTGGGACCATTGGTGATGTTGACGGGTTGGTCTAAATTATTGAGAAAGACACGGATGATTTCACCAAAACCAAGCGTCACGATTGCTAGGTAATCACCACGTAGTTTTAAAGTGGGCGCACCCAACACGATGCCAAACAAAGCAGCAATACCTGCTGCCAAGGGCAATACCAACCAAAGGTTTGCATGTAGTCCGTTTGCAAACATGCTGGCAATCCATGGAAAAACTTCCGTTAAATGGGGGGAGGCCAATAGCCCAAACAAATAGGCACCTACCGCAAAAAATGCGACATACCCAAGGTCTAACAAACCTGCATAACCCACTACGATATTCAAACCTAGCGCCAGCAAAACATACAAGAGCGACATGTCTGCTATACGAATCCAAGCATTGCCAAATGGTTGCAATACAAATGGCAAAAGTAGCAACACGCTCGCCAAAAGCCAGCGGTTACCAAATAGTGCTTGCGTATTGGGTGTATTGGACATATGCGCTAAGCCCTATCTGCTACACGCTCACCCATCAACCCAGAGGGTCGTAGCGTCAGCACCAAGATCAACACTAAGAAAGCAAAAATGTCGCTGTATTGGCTACCCAATACACCACCCGTGAGTTCGCCTAAGTAGCCTGAGCCAATGGACTCGATCAGACCGAGTAACAAACCACCAACTACTGCCCCACCCAAATTGCCGATTCCACCAAACACTGCTGCAGTAAAAGCTTTGAGCCCTGGTAAAAATCCCATCGCGTGATGCACTGTGCCGTAATTGGATGCCCACATCACACCAGCTAGCGTGGCTAACACAGCGCCAATGATGAAAGTGGCGGAAATCACCATATCGGGTTTGACGCCCATCAGACTTGCCATACGAGGGTTCTCTGCGGTGGCACGCATTGCACGTCCTAAGCGGGTCGCATTGACTAACCAAGACAACACGGCCAAGGCAACAACGGTGAGCCCCAAGATCATCAATTGGGTGGGCGTGATAACAGCCTCACCAATCCCAATAGGCGTTGTGGGTAAAAGTGTTGGAAACGGTTTGTAGTTAGGCTTCCACACAATCATGGCGATGGTTTGTAAAAAAATCGACATGCCGATTGCGGTGATCAACGGCGCCAACTTGGGCGCGTTGCGCAAAGGACGGTAGGCAATTTTTTCAATCGCAAAGTTAAGAGCCGCGGCAGCCAAGCTGGCTAACACCATCGCGATCAATAAAACAATCCATCCTGGCGCTTCAGGAAAAGCAGGTTGCAAAATTTGGATCAGCGACCAACTGCACAAGGCGCCAATCATCAAGACTTCGCCATGCGCGAAATTAATCAAATTGATGATGCCGTACACCATGGTGTAACCCAACGCTACCAATGCATACATGCTACCCAGCACGAGTCCATTGATCACTTGTTGGAGCAATACATCCATGTTTATTGACCCGCTTGTTGGTTTTTATGTCGCAGTTCACGCAGTTTGTCTGCAATTTTGATTTCTAAACCGCGCTCGACCGGATGATAAAACCTCACGCCCTCCATGCCTTGGGGCAAATAAACCTCGCCTGCTGCGAACCCATCTTCTTCGTCGTGTGCATAGCGATAGCCTTTGCCGTAGTCGAGTTCTTTCATCAATTGCGTAGGGGCATTGCGTAAATGCATAGGGACTGGTCGCGTGCCGTCTTTTTTAACCAAGGCACGCACTTCGTTAAAGGCTTT
>CAYFLF010000008.1:0-23958 GCA_964343725.1 uncultured Bordetella sp. | reverse complement strand
CTAGTGCTAAAAATATCCGAGAAGAATCCTAGTCATCCTCTACAGCGCTGATACCAGGAAACAACACATCGGTATAGCCGAACTTGGTAAAGTCACGCACGCGCATGGGATAGAGCTTTCCGATCAGATGGTCGCACTCATGCTGCACCACCCGTGCATGAAATCCATCGACGGTTCGATCAATCGTTTGTCCGTATTCGTCAAAGCCGCTATAGCGGATATGGGCCCATCGGGGGACTTCACCACGTAAACCCGGAACCGACAAACAGCCTTCCCAATCAGACTCTTCCTCATCACCTAGAGGGGTAATAACGGGATTAATGAGAACGGTGACAGGGATTAAAGGGCGATTTGGGTATCGGGGGTTAGCGGTCTCACTGCCAAATATCACCAACTGTTGGTTCACGCCAATCTGAGGAGCCGCCAAACCAGCGCCATTCACAGCTGCCATAGTCTCGCGCATATCGGCGATGAGGGCATGCAACTCTGGCGTATCAAAAGCGGCGACAGGTTCAGCGATACGCAACAAACGTTCATCGCCCATTTTGAGGATTTCGCGTCTACTCATTGAGTTGCTGGTGGAACTGGGCCATCGTCATGGCAGCATCAATTTCTTTGGGCAAAGCATCTCTGGCAGAAAATATTCCAATAATTTTTCCATCGATCGCTTTGATAGGCAAATGCCTGAAGCCGCGTTCAATCATGAGCAAAATAGCTTCTGACACAGTTGTGTTGGGTCCTACGCAATGGGGATTCGCGGTCATGACCTGCGAAACCAATGTTGTCTTAGGGTCAAGCGCTTTCGCCAAAACCCTTGTCATTAAATCTCGCTCAGTCAATATGCCACGCATATTGCCGGTTGTATCGAAAATCAAAACACTGCCACAGTTCGATTTCGTCATGATGCAGGCAGCATCCCACACACTGGCATCTAAAAGTAGATTCACTATCTGCCTTGAGGCCATTGATTTAGAAACTATTCTTTCAGACATATGCTTCTCCTATGAATAACTACCGCAATGAATCATTGATTTTCGAGAGAATTTTTTCGCCTGGGCACAGTTCCTTTTCTGTTAGCGAGTTAAGAGGCATATGGCTGGTATTGAGAGATGCATGTAAGTCCAGCGCAAGCGGGTCTAGATACAGCAATCCAGTCACGATCTCGCCTCTTTCGTGATGGTCATGCATATAACTCAGCGCTTCATAGCGTTTGCTGGGGTCGTATGAGGTATCCACTTTTCTCAAACGCAGAAAAGTCCCGTCATGTTGCTCTACTTCGATCACCTCACCGCTAGCATATTGCGCAGTTATTTCTGATCGTTCAGTCATGAAATCAATCCGGCTGACTGACTCATTGTGTTGACGCACATAGTCATAGCTCTTGGTGCTGCCATTGTGGTTGTTAAAAGCCACACAAGGACTGATAACGTCAATAAATGCTGCGCCCCCATGGCCTATCGCACCTTTGATCAAGGGCACCAATTGCTCCTTGTCGCCCGAAAAAGCTCTAGCCACATAGGTCGCACCGAGTTGTAACGCCAATCCAACTAGGTCAATGGGTGAATCTGTATTGGTCACCCCTTTTTTACTTTTGGATCCTCTATCTGCAGTTGCCGAAAATTGTCCTTTTGTGAGCCCGTAGACTCCATTGTTTTCCACGATGTAGGCCATGTTGACACCACGGCGCATCGCATTTGCAAATTGGCCTAGCCCAATGGAGGCTGAATCTCCGTCCCCGGAGACACCCAAATACAACAACTCACGGTTCGCCAAATTAGCGCCCGTTAAAACCGAAGGCATTCGGCCGTGCACGGTGTTAAAACCATGCGAAGCTCCTAAAAAGTAATCTGGTGTTTTAGAGCTACAACCAATGCCAGAGAGTTTCGCTACACGGTGCGGCTCGATATTGAGTTCCCAGCACGCTTGAATGATGGCGGCGGAGATAGAGTCATGCCCGCACCCAGCACACAATGTAGAAACTCTCCCCTCATAGTCTCGTCTGGTGTAGCCTACTTTGTTGGTTTTTAAAGTGGGGTGATGCAGACGGGGCTTGGTGATGTAGGTCATGCGAGCTCCTTAGATTTCTTTGTTGTTTTTTTAGTAGATTTCTTTTCGCCTAATTGGTCTCGAATAGCTGCATGGATAAATCGTGCTGTGATCGGTGTACCGTCATAGTGCAATACCTTGATGAGATGCGCAGGATCAATCTCTAATTCGTTGATAAGTAATGTGCGCATCTGAGCGTCACGGTTTTGTTCCACCACAAAGACCATCTCATGGTTATGAATAAATTCTGCTACTGAATCTGCAAATGGAAACGCTCTTAATCGCATTCCATTGAGATGCAATCCATCTTGCTCTAGCAAATCAAATGCTTCAGACATCGACGGACTGGTGGAGCCAAAATAAATCACACCGATCTTGCTAGGCTTTGCGGCTTGGCGCACAACGGGCGCTGGCACCAATTGCGCAGCAGTTTTGAATTTTTTCTGCAATCGATCCATGTTGTACATATAGTCCACGCCACGCTCGGAATAACGCGCATAAGGATCTCGAGTGGTACCACGGGTGAAATAACTGCCTTTGGTAGGGTGTGTGCCTGGTAGCGTTCGCCAAGGAATACCGTCACCATCCACATCTTTGTAACGTCCAAAGTCTTTTCCAGCTTCAAGCTCTTGGGCTGTCATGACTTTTCCATGGTCAAACGCTTTTGCATCGTTCCATTCAAACGGACGCGTCAATCTTTGGTTCATGCCAATGTCTAGGTCTGTCATGACAAATACAGGGGTTTGCAAACGATCGGCCAAATCTAGCGCCTGCGCGGATTGCTCGAAGCATTCAAAAGGATCTTCTGGCAAGAGCAATACATGCTTGGTATCGCCATGCGAAGCGTAGGCACAGCACAAGATATCCGACTGCTGTGTGCGCGTTGGCATACCAGTAGATGGTCCACCGCGCTGAACATTGATGATGGTGACAGGAATCTCGGCAAAATACGCCAAACCAATGAACTCTGTCATCAGCGAAATTCCAGGCCCTGAGGTTGCTGTGAATGCCCTTGCACCGTTCCAACCCGCGCCCACCACAATACCAATGGACGCCAATTCATCCTCAGCTTGAATGATTGCAAAACGATGTTGCCCGGTAGCAGGATCATTGCGGTATTTATCGCAGTATTTTTGAAATGCCTCTGGAACGGATGACGATGGGGTAATGGGATACCAAGCAGCTACTGTTGCCCCACCGTAGACACACCCTAAGGCTGCTGCACTGTTACCGTCAGTGAATATTTTGTTTCCAACGTTGTCACAGCGTTTGACGCGAATCCCCAAAGGATGCTCCATATGGGTCAAAACATAATCACGCCCGAGATTGAGCGCTTTCATATTGGATTCCAGTAAAAGCTCTTTGCCTTTGTATTGCTCTTCAAACAGCTTTTTAAAAACCGCGACTTCAATCTCTAGAAATACAGAAAGTGCGCCAATGTAAATGATGTTTTTGAATAATTGGCGTTGTCGCGGGTCGGAATAATTACTGTTACTAATTTCTGTGAGCGGAACACCCACAATATTCACATCGTCTCGAAACTTATTACTGGGTATAGGTCTCGTGCTGTCATAAAACAAATAACCCCCAGGCTCAATTTCAGCCACATCCGCATCCCAGGTTTGCGGATTCATCGCCACCATCATGTCGATACCGCCCCTACGACCGAGATAACCTTTCTCAGTCACACGGACTTCATACCAGGTGGGCAAGCCTTGAATATTGCTTGGAAAAATATTACGCGGACTGACTGGCACGCCCATGCGCAAAATAGCCTTGGCAAACAATTCATTGGCGGATGCCGATCCAGACCCGTTGACGTTAGCAAATTTAATGACGAAATCGTTGATGGCTTCTATTTGTTTCATGCGACTTCCATGTTGATCTTGGCGTCAGCCTTGTCATAACTCTTGGGACTGGCTTTTGCGGTATTTAATAAAAACTTTTGCATATCCCACGCACCAGTAGGACAACGCTCGGCACAAAGCCCGCAGTGCAAGCAAACATCTTCATCCTTGACCATCACGCGGGTAGATTTAAGCCCACCAGATACAAATAAATCTTGGTCTTCATGCAAGGTAGGAGCGCGCAATCTTGTGCGCAAATCTGCTTCTTCGCCGTTGTG
Organism: uncultured Bordetella sp.; assembly: GCA_964343725.1. Lineage (GTDB taxonomy): Bacteria > Pseudomonadota > Gammaproteobacteria > Burkholderiales > Burkholderiaceae_C > Limnohabitans. The sequence continues at coordinate 19,787 of CAYFLF010000008.1, read as the reverse complement.
CGTAATCGTCAGGCAATCCATGGGGCAAATATCGACACAGGCATCGCACTCAATACAAGTCTCTTTGGTAAAGACTGTTTGAACATCGCAATTCAGGCAGCGGCGCGCCTCATTAAAGGCAGTTGCGGCATCAAAACCTAATTCCACTTCAATTCGGATACTGGCCAGTGCCTTTTGCGCATTCGCCCAAGGAACTTTATTACGCGCATCCTCAGAAACATCGTTGTGGTAACTCCACTCATGAATACCCATTTTTTGCGACATCAGATTGGTCATGGGTGCTGGTCGCACATTGACATCTTGTCGGTTGATAAACAAATCGATTGAAACAGCCGCCTCGTGTCCATGCGCAACCGCTGTAATGATGTTCTTAGGACCGAAAGCAGAGTCACCACCAAAAAATACTCGGGGCAATGTAGATTGCAACGACTGCTTACCCAGCACCGGCAAGCCCCATTGGTCAAATTCAATGCCGCAGTCTCTCTCTATCCAAGGAAATGCATTCTCTTGGCCCACTGCAATCAATACGTCATCGCATTCAATGAATACATCAGCCTCACCAGTGGGAACCAATGTGCGCTTTCCCTTTTCATCAAACTTGGCATGCACTTTTTCAAATTTCATACCAACCAATTTGCCATTTTTGACCTCAAAAGATTTCGGCACATGGAAATTCAAAATAGGAATGCCTTCATGGATAGCGTCTTCTTTTTCCCAAGGTGACGCTTTCATTTCATCGAAACCACTTCGTACCACCACTTTGACGTCGTTGCTTCCTAAACGCAAAGACGAACGACAGCAATCCATCGCGGTATTACCACCGCCGAGCACGATGACGCGTTTACCAATTTGCGTGATGTGACCAAACGAGACAGATGAAAGCCAATCGATGCCTATGTGGATATTGGCAGCACCTTCTTTTCTTCCAGGTATTTCCAGGTCTCTACCCCTTGGAGCACCAGTACCCACAAATACAGCGTCCCAGCCTTGCTTTAAAAAATCTTTCATGGAGGCAACGCGGTGATTGGACACAAACTTCACACCCAATTCAAATACGTAACCCGTTTCTTCATCAATCACCTCTTCAGGCAATCTAAAGCGAGGAATTTGCGAGCGAATAAACCCGCCTGCTTTGTGTTCGGCATCAAAGACAGTGATGTCGTATCCGAGTGGGGCTAAGTCTCTCGCGACGGTCAAAGAGGCTGGACCAGCACCAATACAGGCAATTTTTTTGCCGTTGGGCTTGGCAATATCGGGCAACCTATGTCGAATATCGTCTTTGTGATCGGCTGCGACACGTTTGAGACGGCAAATAGCAACAGGCTCTGGCTTCTCGCCATTGTTCTCTTCAACACGTGAACGCCGACAAGCAGGTTCGCAAGGCCTGTCACATGTGCGTCCCAAGACACCGGGGAAGACATTCGAGACCCAGTTCACCATGTAAGCGTCGTCATAACGACCCTGTCCTATCAGCCTGATGTACTCTGGAACTGGTGTGTGGGCTGGGCAAGCCCACTGGCAATCGACAACTTTGTGGAAATAATTGGGGTCACTTACATCGGTGGGGATCATCCTTAATTCCTTAGTAGCCTTTTTCATATGCCCAATTTAAAAGAATATCCCTACATTGCTGGCTCATGAATAGAGTAATCCCTTACACCTTGGTTCAATACCTGTCTTTGCGCAGTTTTTGCAGATAAATCGGTTGATATCCAAATTGACAAGGCACCTATTTGTCTATCCAATCGCTTCAAGGAGGCGATATGAAAACTTTTGAACAATTTAAAGCAGTCACCATGGCTGAAGGATTCGATGAAGTTTTGACCCGTGAATGGGACGCAAATCATGAAACGCCTGTCCATGAGCACCCTTTTGAGGCCTTTGGTTTCATCGTCAAAGGTGAGTTTTGGCTAACTGTCGATGGAAAAGTTACCCATCTTCACCAAGGCGACACCTTCCGAGTTGCTAGACACAAGCCGCATCAAGAAAAATATGGGCCTCACGGTGCATCTCTATGGATTGCACGCATGAATTGAAGAAAAACGGGGCTACTCGGACTGCATGGATATTTTTATAGGGCTGATTGCTTGCATTGCAGCAGTTTTTATCGGCGTATTTTTAGCAAAGCAGCAAGCTCGCGCATTTTCTAGCCCGAGTGAAGGTCTTGATTACCCCCCACCAACTGGGGATGGCAGCCTTCCGCTAGTCAATCACTTTGACTATGGCGACATGCGTTTTTTACATTTGGGCTCACCCGCCGTACAAGGCTCGATGAAAATCAGCAAGCCCTATGAAATTCATTTGGAATACCAACAACGGATGATGGCGTGGTTGTTGTTTACCGATTTAGACAAAGTCAACCAACTTCACGTCATGCAATTAGGACTTGGTGCTGCATCTCTCACCAAATTTTGCAATATCACATTAGGCATGAAAACCACCGCTATCGAACTCAATCCAGATGTGATTGAAACTTGCAAGCGTTGGTTTCACCTACCAGAAAATAACGACAACCTTCAAGTCATAGAAAGTGATGCGGCTATCGTTGCCCAAGACAGTGAATGGTTTGGAAAGATAGATGTCTTGCAAGTTGACCTCTATGACCAAGCTGCCGAAAGTCCTGTTCTCGATACGGCCATTTTTTATGCCAACTGCCACCGATTACTCAGGCCAAACGGTTGCATGACTGTCAACGTGTTTGGTCGTCAATCTCATGCAAAAAACAGTGCTAAAAAAATTGCAGCATCCTTTCGGGAGGGTTCAGTTTTTATATTCAAACCCACTAAAGCGGGCAACTCCATCATCGTTGCCTTGCGGGCGCCTCAACAACTTGATAAGCACTTACTCTCTGAAAAAGCCAAAAGCATTGAAGCACGCTGGCCTATTCCTACAAAAAACTGGATTAAAGCGCTTTCCCCCATCACAACACACTAAACGCGGTCTCCTGATAAATCTATGTCTGACATTCAAATCCAGCGCATTACGCTTCGGCAAGTGAACCTACCGCCTAAAGTTGTACGCACTGATGCTATTCAATCATTTGTTACCCAAGAAACCATCTTGCTCACTCTGCACTGCAGTGACGGTATTGAAGCTACTGGTTATGCCTACACCATCGGAACAGGTGGCTCCTCTGTCATTGCACTACTAAAAGACCATCTTGCCCCTCGGCTCATCGGTCGCTCACCGATAGCAATTGAAGCTATTTGGAAAGAGTTGTTTTACTTTACCCACGCGACTGCTGTTGGCGCTATTACCAGTTTGGCTTTGGCTTGTGTCGATACAGCTTTATGGGATTGGCGCGCGCAAAGCCAACAATTGCCTCTGTGGCGCTTGCTTGGAGGCGCACAAGACAAACTCCCTGTCTACACCACCGAGGGAGGTTGGTTGCATTTAGAAGCAGACGAATTGGTAGACCAAACACTCGCCGCGCAATCGCAAGGATTTCAAGGTGCCAAAATCAAAATCGGTCGTCCGCATGTCAGTGAAGATGTTGCACGCCTTTCTGCTGTTCGAGACGCAGTTGGTCATGGGTTTGAGTTGATGACCGATGCCAATCAAGGATTCAACCGACCTGAGGTCGTGCGACGGGCGCATGCCTTTGAGGGATTAGATTTAGCCTGGATAGAAGAACCCCTACCCGCGGAGGATGTCAGCGGCCATTGCCAGTTACGCGCACATACTGCTATCCCTGTGGCCGTTGGTGAGTCGATGTACCACTTATCGCAATTTCGCCAATACTGCGAGCTTGGTGCTTGCAACATCGTGCAACCCGATGTAGCGCGCATAGGCGGTATCACGCCATGGATCAAAGTAGCCCATCTGGCTGAGGCATTTGACATACCTGTATGTCCTCATTTTTTAATGGAACTACATGTCAGCTTATGTGCCGCAGTGCCCAATGCGGCTTGGGTGGAATACATTCCGCAACTCGACGACATCACTACCTCACGCATTCATGTCCAAGATGGATTTGCATATCCACCCGAAACGCATGGTCTAGGTATCACTTGGGATTGGTCTGAGATTGGTAAGCGTGCATCGGTAGAGTTGTCCATAACTGCCTAAGTTTTCAAATCCCTTATGCCTGCATACATCGATCACTTGGTAGTTGCTGCAAGTTCGCTGGCCCAGGGTGTTGCTTGGTGCGAGGATCAACTCGGCATCACACCTGGTCCGGGTGGTGAGCATGCTTTATTTGGTACGCATAACCGCTTATTCAAAATAGCCACCCCTCAATTTCCCATGGCCTATTTTGAAATCATTGCCATTAATCCTGAAGCGATCCGCCCTCCGAAAACAATTGCGCGACATCCTCACCGCTGGTTTGATCTTGATACTCCTGACATACAAAAAACGATTGCCCATGAGCCTCGCTTGATTCACTTTGTAGTCAATACCACTAACATTCAGGCCAGTCTAAAAGCTCTCAAAAAACAAGGTATTGATCGCGGCCCTGCAATTCACGCGGAAAGACTTACCAGCAAGGGCCTCTTGCAGTGGCAGATCTCAGTTCGTAAGGACGGTCAACGCTTGTTTGACGGATTACTTCCTACGTTGATTCAGTGGGGCGTACCTAAAGAACCAGACCCCTTGCAACTGCATCCTCGCAACACACTTCCTCGCTCTGGCGTTACCTTACAAAGCATCGATATCTCGCACACCAGTGCCGATAAGTTGCAAGCTGCCTATGACGCCATAGGACTTGGGGGCCTATCCGTTGTGGACGGACCAACGCAATTAAAAGTAACACTAGAAACACCAAAAGGGAAAGTAGTGCTTGCGTAATACGCCAACTGACAACGACATTGTCCACAAAATCGATCCTGAAAGTCTGCTTGCGTTACCACGTACATCGGGTGTTTATATCTTCAAAGGCGAAGGAAAACTACCGCTCTACATAGGAAAAAGCGTAGACATTCGCGCCCGCGTGATGAGCCATTTACGCGCGCCTGATGAAGCCCGGATGATTGCACAAACTCGTCGAATTGATTTCATTGAAACCGCTGGAGAAATTGGTGCATTGCTATTGGAGTCACGTTTAATCAAAACACTTCACCCACTTTTTAACCAAAGGCTACGCCGCTCTCGCACACTTTGCTCCATCCGCTTAAACCAAACCCCACAAGGCACGGTACCTGAGATTGTCGATAGTCGATCAGTCCAACTAGGAGCCACGCCCGCACTCTATGGCTTGTTTTCTTCGTTTCATGCTGCGCGTGTAAAGCTCAAATCTCTTGCCCAACAGCATATGTTGTGTTTGTCCGTTTTAGGCTTAGAAAAAGCTTCCAAACGTGGATGCTTTGGGCTACAAATCAAAACTTGCTTAGGTGTTTGTGTAGGCAGGGAAGGACGAGAAACGCATGACCATCGCCTCTTCTCTGCTTTGATTGATTCGCAAGTAGAAGTATGGCCGTTTAGTGGGCCAATTGATCTAATTGAAGAAGCGGATGGATGGATACAACGACATACCGTCAACAACTGGTGCTATTTAGGGACCTACTGCTCTAAATCGGGCAAGACTAACCAAGAAACGGTGCAAACACCCTATGAATTTGATCTAGATAGCTATAAGATTTTGGTCAAGCCCATCATGCTTAAAACTGTGAAAATAAGTCCTGCTGGCTCAAATCAAGTCTGAAGACCATTTACTGGAGAAACCCCATGTCACTTAAGTTAATCGTCCAATACCGCAATTTTTATCTTGTCTGTCTGACAACACTCTCGATAACGTTTCCCGCATGGGCGGGAAAAACCCTAGATGCAGTGAAACAACGCGACCAAGTGGTGTGCGGCGTCAATACTGGACTAGCTGGATTTAGCGCTGCTGACAGCCAAGGCAAATGGAGCGGGCTCGATGTCGATATGTGTCGAGCCGTTGCAGCAGCTGTTTTAGGAAGTGCTGACAAAGTTCGTTATGTCCCGCTCTCTGCTCAACAACGCTTCACAGCCTTGCAGTCTGGAGAGATAGACATGCTTTCGCGAAACACGACCTTCACATTAACTCGCGATGCATCCTTAGGACTTCACCAAACGGCTGTAACCTATTACGATGGTCAAGGTTTTATGGCCCCCGTCAAAGCCAATATCAAAAGTGCCAAACAACTCAAAGGTGCGACTGTTTGTGTTCAAGCTGGTACGACAACCGAAAAGAATTTGACTGACTTCTCTCGTACCTACAAACTAGATATCAAACCTGTGGTGTTCGAAAAATTCGAAGCTGCAAACGCCGCCTATTTCTCTGGACGATGCAAGGCCTACACCACTGACGCCTCTGGTTTAGCCTCCATTCGTACCAAAGAAGCCAAGAACCCCAAAGAACATGTCATCTTGCCTGAACTAATCTCCAAAGAGCCATTAGGTCCTATGGTGCGACGCGGCGATGATGAATGGTTGGCAATTGTCAAATGGACAATTTACGGACTAATAGAAGCTGAAGAATATGGCATCACCACCGAGAATCTCAACAACATGAAAAACGACAGCACCGACCCAGTTGTGATGCGCATGCTCGGCAAGTCGGAAGACACCGGCAAGCTATTAGGACTAGACCGTGAATGGTTAGCGCGCGCCATACAGGCAGTTGGCAACTACGGCGAGATCTTTGAAAAACACGTTGGAGAGAAAACCCCTCTTGGTCTCAAACGGGGATTGAACGCACAGTGGAACAAAGGCGGCTTGCAGTACGCCATTCCTATCCGCTAACTCCCACGATCAAGCAAGCGCTATATGCTGAATTGGCAAAGTCAACGCATCCGTGCTTGGATTTACCAGATCGCCTTAATTTCGGTACTCTTTGCGCTAGTCGCTTGGCTACTTCACAACACGCTTGCCAATATGCGCATGCGTGGCATTCAAAGCGGGTTTGATTTTCTATTGGATCCTGCTGGTTTTGATATCGGCGAGAGTATGTTTGCATTCACTTCTGCGCAAACATATGGCACTGCCTTTCTAGTAGGCATATTTAACACTTTGCGTGTCTCTTGTATTGCGATTGTGGTTTGCACAATCTGGGGAGCCGTATTGGGTATTGGCAGACTCTCTAGCAATGTACTTGCAAGAGCATTGTGCTATGCCTATATAGAACTATTTCGAAATATTCCTCTTTTGCTCCAGTTATTGATGTGGTACGTAGTGCTCGTCGAATTAATGCCTGATGCGGAAAGCCCTAAAAATTTTCTTGATTGGGTATTGCTGAGTAAGGAAGGACTCACATTGCCAGGCCTGATGTCAGAAGGTGTGACCTTGTCCCCCGAATTTTTAGCTTTGACTTGGGGCCTGACGCTTTACACATCTGCGTTTGTTGCTGAAGTGATTCGCTCAGGTATTCAATCAGTGACAAAAGGACAAATCGAAGCTGCCCTGAGTATCGGCTTATCCCCATGGCAAAGATTAAGACTCATAGTGCTACCCCAAGCATTGCGGGTGATTGTTCCCCCTCTGACCAATCAATATTTGAATGCCATTAAGAATTCGTCCCTTGCAGTTGCGATTGGATATCCAGATCTGGTGAGTATTTCCAATACAACCTTGAATCAAACTGGACGCGCAGTGGAATGCATCGTGCTCGTGATGGCTGTCTACTTAACCCTGTCTTTGTTGATCGCAATCGGAATGAATGACTTCAATCGTCGCATAGCGATAAAAGAGCGGTGATGCATAAATACGTCAATACGCTTCTACCGGCTAGACAACCGCCTTTGCAAACCATAGGCTTTTTGCAATGGTTGAAGCTCAACTTATGGGGATCAACAGAAAGCGCGTTCACTACCGTATTACTGTCTGTCATATTGATATTGACTATTCCACCTTTTTTGGAGTGGTCTGTATTACACGCAGTATTCGCAGCCGATGCAGATCAATGTCAGCTAGCGCGCGACACTGGTGCTTGTTGGGGTGTTGTAGTCGAAAAGTACCGATTGATATTGTTTGGACGCTATCCATTTGAAGCCCAATGGAGGCCACTTGTTGCAACATTGGCACTCACTTTTTTGTTGGTGCTGAGTTGTAGGCGTGAAAACTGGAGTCGATACCTCGTGGTTGCTTGGATATTGATTTGGCTCTTATTCTTTGCATTGATGGGAGGAGGAACTTGGTTTGGTGTTCCGACCGGACTTCCATATGTGCCAACTGACCAATGGGGCGGTCTGCCATTGACCATGATGCTCTCCACTTTATCGATTGTTCTGTCGTTTCCATTGGCTATATTTGTCGCACTTGGGCGCCAAAGTGATATGCCCGCTATCAGAAGCTTGTGCATTGTCTATGTCGAATTAGTACGTGGCGTACCCCTTATCTCTGTGCTTTTTATGGCGAGTTTTATGCTGCCATTACTCTTACCCACCGGCGCTTCGCCTGATGTGCTAATCAGAGTGCTAATTGGAATCACCTTGTTTGCAACTGCCTATGAAGCTGAAATAGTGCGTGGCGGTCTTCAAGCTATACCCCGAGGCCAAATTGAAGCCGCGCACTCATTAGGTTTAGGTTACTGGCAAACACAGCGCTTGGTGGTATTACCCCAAGCATTGGCCCACGTTATCCCTAGTTTGATGAACAATTTCATTGCAATTTTCAAAGATACCTCTTTGGTCACTATTGTTAGTCTTTATGAGTTATCGGGTGCACTCGGATTGGCCATCAGTGGCGACCCCAATTGGCGCCCATTCAAATTAGAAGCGTATCTATTCATCACCCTGATTTACTTTGCGATTTGCTTTGCAATGTCGCGCTACAGCATATGGGTCGAAAGTCAAGTTTCGCGTCACTGAATTACTAAGGCACTCTTGTGACTCTTCCACTCATCCAATTTGAGAATGTCAATAAATGGTTTGGCAAGTTCCATGTATTACGGGACATTAATCTACAGGTTCGCCAAGGAGAACGTATCGTTATCTGCGGGCCCTCTGGATCAGGTAAGTCCACGCTTTTGCGTTGCATTAACCGTTTAGAGGCTCACCAAGAAGGCAAGCTGACCGTGATGGGTATTGAACTCACAGATGATCTGAGATCCATAGAAAACATTCGGCGTCAAGTTGGCATGGTGTTTCAGCAATTCAATCTATTTCCACACTTAAGTGTGCTGGAGAACCTCACCCTTGCGCCTATTTGGGTAGAAAAAATTAGTCCAGCATTAGCGCAACAACGTGCTATGCAAGAGCTCGAACGCGTGCATATTGCCGAGCAGGCGCACAAGTACCCTTTGCAACTTTCGGGTGGTCAGCAACAACGGGTTGCAATTGCACGTGCCTTATGCCTGAATCCCAAAATTTTGCTATTTGACGAACCCACCTCTGCACTCGACCCCGAAATGGTGCAAGAGGTTTTGGACGTCATGACCAACCTAGCGCATCAGGGAGTCACCATGCTATGTGTCACCCATGAAATGGGCTTTGCACGCGCTGTAGCAGACCGCGTCATTTTTATGGATGATGGACAAATCATCGAAGAAGCACCACCCGAAATCTTTTTTGAAGAAGCTAAGCACCCTCGTGCACAAGCATTTAAATTGTCACTTCGCAAGTAAATTCTTAGGCAATTTTGTCTATTAGCTGTTTGAAAGACTGTTGCAAGAGACCCGTATCTGTTCCACCAGCAATCATGGTGTAACCCATATTCTTTGCTTTGCGTATCCACACTTCATCAGTAGCCATGAAACCAGCGACTTTGCCGTGTTTTTGAGCTACTTTGGCAACATGGGTCATGGCTTTCAGAAAGTCAGGATGATCAAACTGCGCAGGTATCCCCATGAAGTTAGACAAATCGAAATGCCCTACCCACAGCACATCGATTCCTTCCACCGATGCAATAGCCTCTACATTGTCTAGACCGCGCTCCGTTTCGATCTGAGCAATCATCAATGTACGTTCGTTATAACGCTGCATTTTTTCGGTAACTGCACCGTCTTTGTAATCGCATTGGGCGAATCCAAAAGCAGCGCCTCTTCTACCTATTCCAGGATAACGACATGATTCAGCCAATTGCTCAGCTTGCTGTCTTGTCTCGACCATGGGCACCATGATGCCCTCCGCGCCAATATCAAGTGCTCTAGCGATCCATGTGTATTCGCGAGTAGGTACTCGCACCATCGGTGTAATCGGTAGTCCTCTGCATGTAGCAAACAACCACTTTAGAGTTTCATAATCCAGACCAGTGTGCTCCATGTCATAAATGACAAATCGCGATCCAGCATTACTAAGAATGGCTGACATACCGGGCGAGAAGAATTCAAAAACCATTGCCCCAGCAATAGTCTTACCTGACATGATTTCTTTTTTTAATGCTGTAGGAGTATTCATATAAAAGTTACTTTATCCGTGTTGCTTAATGGTCCTACTTTTCAAAGTGATAGTTGGTGGTAACAGCTGAGTCGTCTAAAGCGCCGAGTCCACGCGCAGATGCTTGAATAAATTCCAAATAGGCGGCATGTGCGAGGGTGGCAGGAAACTTTTTTTCTCGCGCCGCATCAAGTACCAACGATAGGTCTTTTACAAAAATGTCGATTGCAGATGTTGGCTTATCAAAGTTTTCTTCCACCATGCGTGGACCACGATCAGACAGCATCCAACTATTGGCCGCACCTTTTCGCAAAATTTCTAAAGTAATGGGCAATGGCAAACCTTGGCTTTTAGCCATCGCCAATGCCTCTCCAGCTGCCGCAATATGAACACCGCATAGAAGTTGGTTTATTACTTTCATTTGGCTTCCCATTCCTGGCTGTTCACCTAGAACATAGATGCCACTGCCAAAACACTCCAGCACAGGTCTTGCTTTAGTCACATACTCAGGTTTACCAGCAACCATGATGGTGAGGGTGCCAGCATTTGCACCCACCTGCCCACCAGTGACTGGGGCATCCACCATGCCAATTCCTTTGTCCTCCAGTCGTTGCGCTAATGACTTCACGTAACTTGGAGACATGGTGCTGCATGTCACTACAAGTGCATGTGGTTTGAGGGTATTGATTGCACCGCCTGTTCCGTTTTTGCCAAATAAAACCTCTTCAGTTTGAACATCGTTTACTACAAACGAAATCAAAATATCCACCTTGCCCATATCTTCTTGAAGACTACGTGCGGGTTTGCCGCCAATTGAACCCAACCATTCCAGCGCAGAAGGATTGACATCAAAGCCAATCAAAGAGTACCCCTTTTTCATGATGTTTTGTGCAACGCCTCTACCCATGACACCTAAACCGACCAAGCCGACAGTTAGGTTGTGAGAATTGGAATTAGTCATCTTTGTTCGCTTTCATAAAACTACTGCAATTCACTTCGTTGATGTTCACTCTGCCTTAATTCCTGCAGCCTTCACAACCGACCCATATTTAACAAAATCGCGGTTTATCTCTGCTGCAAAGTTTTCAGCAGAACCAGGAGATGCGGTAATCCCCATACCGTTTAGTTTTTCTTTCACCTCAGGGTCGTTCAATATGGCGTTGAGCTCTTGGTTGATTTGCAAAATGATGGAGCGAGGAGTTTTGATAGGCGCTAACAACCCCACCCATGAGTTGGCTTCAAAATCTGCTACGCCGTTTTCTATAAAAGTTGCGACATCCGGTAAAGCGTTAGCGCGTTTGCTACTAGATACTGCAATAGGTAGCAATTTGCCCGATTTGACATGCGGTATAGCGCCTGCAATCGCCGTATAGACCAATGGAATGTTGCCGCCCAAGACATCTGTCATGGCTTGCCCGCCTCCTTTGTACGGCACATGAACAAGATTAGCGCCCGTCCTTTGTCGCAAGAGTTCACCCGCAATATGTGGGGTGCCACCCGTTCCAGATGTGCCGTATGAAAGCCCGCCTTTTTCTGCCTTCGAGAGGGCGATCACCTCCTTCAAAGATTTGGCAGGAAAGTTGGGGTGTGCAACCAAAATCAAAACGGCATCGCCTATCTTGCCGATTGGCGCAAAGTCTTTGAGGGTATCGAAACCCGTTTTAGGGAACACATGCGGATTGATGACCATGGTTCCATCAAAACCCAATAGCAAGGTGTATCCGTCAGGCTCTGCTGCAGCAACTTGTTGTGTACCAATATTGCCTGAAGCCCCTGGCTTGTTATCCACAATGACTTGTTGTCCTAGCCGTTTGGATAGTTGCTCAGCAATCAATCGTCCGCTGGTATCAGTCACTCCCCCAGGGGTAAAGGGAACCACAATTCGAATGGGTTTGTTAGGGTAATTTTGTGCTGTAGCAATTCCAGCAAAAGTTATTGCAAAAGATATCAGAGCAGTTTTTAATAAATGGCGTCGAAAAATTGATGACATGATGTTGTCTCCCGTATTTGTATTTAATTGACTCATATTTTTTATTTAACTTCAGCGTATCGTTTTTCAAATTCCCAAACATCTTCAAAACCCATCAGCTTTGTTAATTCTGAGAAATCAAACAACGGTGTGGTACCACCACTTGAAGAACCTTGGTCTTGAAATTGCTGATAAACGCTTTTCATAGCGGCAACGGCTGCCAACAAAGCAGTCACTGGAAAGATTGCCAATTTATAGCCTATTGATTCCAAATCTTGTTTTGACAAAACTGGGGTTCTTCCTCTCTCCACCATATTGGCGAGTAATGGCAGATCAAAAGCTTTTCCTATACGGCGCATTTCCTCCTCAGACTCTGGGGATTCGATAAATAAAATATCGGCCCCAGCACGCGCATATGCCTCCCCGCGCCTTAATGCCTCGTCTAAGCCCAAAGAGGTACGTGCATCAGTACGCGCAATGATTAAAAAATTTGGATCAGTTCGTGAATCTACTGCTACTTGAATTTTGCGTACCATGTCTTCTATTGGGATGACTCTTCTGCCAGGTGTATGTCCACATTTTTTTGGAAACTCTTGGTCTTCTAATTGAATGGCGGCAGCTCCAGCAGCCTCATAGCCTTGAATCGTATGACGCATATTGAGTAATCCACCGTAACCGGTGTCTGCATCCGCAATCAGCGGTTTTTGAGCCATACGCGCCATGGCGGTCACCCTTCCGACCATGTCACTGTAGGTCGCGAGCCCTGCGTCTGGTAACCCCAAATGGGACGCCACTGTGCCGTAACCTGTCATGTACAGGGCATCAAAACCAAAAGTATCGGCAAGCCGCAGAGAGACCATGTCAAATACGCCAGGCGCCAAGACCAAACCAGATTCTTGAAGGCGGCGCTTCAAATTTGCGCGAAGAGTTTCATTCATGACAGCAAATCATCGTTTTTAATGTTTCAATGTAACACTTACAACTGATTTAACCCATCGGAGTTTTCATGGACCTTCATCTAAGCAATAAACACATTCTCATTACAGGGGGCAGCAAAGGCATCGGCTTGTCTTGTGCAGAAGCTTTTCTTTCTGAGGGCGCTCGCGTCAGTCTGGTGTCTCGAAGTGAGTCCAATTTAGCTAACGCACGCACCAAACTTGTCGCGTACGCTAAAGAACACATACAAACATTCGCGGCAGACCTCACACAACCATCTTCAGCGCAAGCTGCACTTGATTCAGCGATTCAAGCTTTCGGCCCTGTGGATGTCTTAGTCAATTCTGCAGGCGCAGCCAAGCGTACACCTGCACCAGAATTAACGTCGCAAGCATGGCAAGATGCCATGCAGGCTAAATTCTTCAGCTACATCAACATGATCGACCCCGTCATCAAACAAATGGGGCAACGTGGCCAAGGCAATATCGTCAATGTGATTGGCAACGGCGGCAAGGTTCCTAGCTCAATTCACTTGCCAGGCGGCGCTGCCAATGCCGCCCTGATGCTCGCTACAGCAGGTTTGGCCAATGCCTATGCATCTCAAGGTGTCAGGGTGAATGCCATCAATCCTGGATTGACACGAACCGATAGACTAAAAGAAGGCATGGCCGCTGATGCGCGTTTGCAAGGCATCGAAGCGGAAGAAGCCATGAAACGTGCGCTCACCAAAATACCCATGGGCCGGATGGCAGAGCCAGAGGATATAGCGCGTGTCGTTTTGTTTTTAGCATCGGATGCGGCTAGTTATGTGACTGGCATCAATATGAGTATGGACGGTGCGACCTCGCCTCTTGTGATTTAAGGTCAAAGAACCCAATCAGAAAGAAGTACTCAGAATGGGCATATCAAAACATATTGTCTAAGCCTACAGTATGGCCAAAAATATCTAAAAGTGCTGCCCTGCACACCAGATGATCGCTGGAAATGACGCAATCCATGCCCAGAAAAATCGATTCAATCCAAAAAACCAAAACACCAAAAAATGAAACAGTGAGGCGATCACACAAAATCCAACAGCATGCATTGGGCTCAGCAATGCGAATGGAAATGCACATTCCCAGAGTATGAATGCCCAAGATCCAATCACCGCCCAAAATCGCTGACTAAGCCAATGATGAGGTGGCAAGGGGCCGTAGATGGCTGCATTTAGAAAAATAATCATTGCTCGACCACTACGCCACTCAGGTCGCAACAATTTCACGGTTCCAGACATGAAGTAAGAAGTTACAGATTGAATACAGACATACCAAAGACCAGCTCGAGCACCTAAATCTGCATCTCCCCCGCTACCAACGCCGTATGCAATCAATAGACCAGTCAACACTACCAGCGTTAAAAAATCGCTCCCACCATTGAAAGCACCACGCCAACGAATCAAGATGAGCAAATTACCAATAAAAAGAAATGCGATTAGCGCAAAACTACCACCAATAAAAATCAATATGCCTGCAGACACACACCGCATCCATAAGTGCATTTGGTGACAAAACGGTTGAAAGCATATGTCGAGAAACCGGCGTACCCATGGCGTAGGAATGTCTAATCGCTGTATCGGCCATGCCCATAAACCTTGCGTAGCAGTGGCATGTGACATACGCAGATATTCAATCGTTTGAATGACCAAACTCAGTGCGAACAAGATCTCTGTCCAACGTAGCGCTTGCGCCAAATTCACGCTAGAAATAGTCCAATTTAGTGGCATTCAATCACCGGGGATTGGATCATGGTGTAGGCGTCAAGCGTACCTTCAACACCATCTAGCACCATGCGTAATTCAAATTGCCGATGGGTATGTGGCCCGTAAATCTCCATTAACTTTATTTCAACCAAACGCTCCATCATTGCGTAGGTCACCAAGGGCCTAGCATCTGCGCCATCAGGTAAGTCGTAGAGATCACCCCAAAAATGGTCCACCAAGTTTTGTTGCGCAAGACCTAAATTGGTTTTTGTATTGTGGAAAAGATGGAACCATCGACGCGGACAACGCGGGTAAATCAAAGTCCAGTCAGTCCAAACCAAGACTCCGGTTTCATCTGGCCTTGCACATCGCACCATCAGATGCGGCACATGGCCAACAGCGTGAAAA
Organism: uncultured Bordetella sp.; assembly: GCA_964343725.1. GTDB lineage: Bacteria > Pseudomonadota > Gammaproteobacteria > Burkholderiales > Burkholderiaceae_C > Limnohabitans. The sequence goes on along the minus strand of CAYFLF010000008.1, from coordinate 4,462 downwards.
AACTTCCAATTAGGAAAAAAAGCCCGCAACAAGAAAAGCCAAGGACCTCTAATTACTCGGCTTTTGAAAACTAGCGTTGCAAACAAAATACCGAAGTACAGAAATAGCAGCAACTCAGTCATTTATCTCATTTAGCGTTTTTAAATTTAAATGATACCGACTGATACCAAATTGGGTAGTTAGTGCACTGCAACCTTATTTTCTTTAATCAATTTAGCCCACATCGCCTGATCTAGGCGCAAAAAAGCGGCAAATTCTTCTTCGCTCCCGCTTGCTGGGTCGCTACCACGATCCAACATGGCTTTCCGAATTTTTTCCTGACCCAACACAAACATGACGGTCTGGTTAATTTTTTGAACTATCGGTTTAGGAGTGTTGGCTGGAGCAAATAAACCAAACCAACCAACCGAGTTGTAGCCGGTCAAACCCGCCTCTGAAACAGTGGGCATATTAGGCAGGGCTTCAGAGCGCTTGGGGCCAGTTTGCGCCAAGGCGATCAACTTTCCAGAGTCAATTTGAGGCATCACAGTTTGCGCAGGGGCAAACATTAAATCAATATGTCCTGCCAACAAATCCGTTAAGGCTTGACCAGTACCCTTATATGGGACATGCAGCAGATTCACGCCAACCATTGAAGCAAACAACTCACCAGACAAATGGGAAGCTGAACCAGGACCAGATGAGCCAAAGCGCACTTTGCCGGGATTCGCCTTGGCGTAGGTAATTAATGCTTTAATGGAATTAACGTTGAGAGCCGGGCTAACGGTAACTACATACGGCGATGCGGACACCAAGGCCACAGGTGCGAACTGTGAAATATTTTTTTCAGTTACAGCAGCAGTAGAACCCATTAACAAGGTATAGCCATCTGCTGGAGATTGAGCCACCAAATCAGCGCCTATGAGACCGCTTGCACCTGAACGATTTTCGATAATCAGAGTTTGCTTCCATACCTCCCCTATCATCGGCGCCATCAATCGAATTAAAGTATCAGCACCACCGCCTGGTGGAAATGGAACTATGACTTTAATCGACTTGCTAGGGTAGACATCTGCCGCACCTGCAGTTAAGGGCATGAATAAGGCGTTACAGAGTAATACGGAAGCTAAAAAAAGGATGCGCTTCATAGTCTTCACTCAACGATAGTGGTGCGTAAAACAGAAATGCCATCGATGGCACATTCAACAACATCGCCTGGCTTTAAAAAAAGATCTTCTGCATTCTCTTTGCCAACAGCAACGCCGCCCGGAGCGCCTGTAGAAAACATATCGCCAGCCTCAATTGGGATAAAGCGGGAAAAATGCTCCAAGATATCTGAGATCTTCCATATTTGATCATCGGTATTGACGCGCATCCGCTCTTGCCCATTGACTGAACAAGTCATCCATAAATCATAGACATTTGGAATTTCATCGATTGTGATGATCTCTGGCCCCAAGGGGCCAAAGCCCGGAATATTTTTTGCCGTCCAAAAACGTGAGCCCGAAGCCACTTCGCGCAATTGAAGATCTCGACAAGTCAAATCATTAAGGATTGTTACACCAGCAACATAATCGAGCGCATCCGCCTTTTTAGCCCCCAATGCTCTCTTACCTATAACGAATACCAATTCAGGCTCGTAATCAAGTCGTGTAATTCCCTTAGGGCGCACTACCTTAGCTTCATGTCCAACTAAACAAGAGTTGAGCTTGATAAATGATGTTGGCTCCTCAGGAATTTCTTTAATCAAATTAGTGCGTTTAAGCTCTTCTAAGTGAGTACGGTAATTTTTTCCAACACACAGAAACTTTTCAGCATCGGTAATTGGGGGCAGGTAAGTAATCTTATTTGCAGCAATCAATAGTGCCGAATGATCTGCCACAGCAGCTACCCAAGACTTTGCTTGATCCATAACGCTACTACCTGCACGCAAAAAAGATCGCATATCACTAGGAAAATTCGTAATGCCCAGCTTCTTTACAACATCTGCAAAAGGAAGAATCTGATCGCCCGAGTGATTGAGAATGCGTGCCCCAATTTCCAGATGATTTGATCCAGAGCGTGTAAAGGTGATTAGTCTCATTTTTGTTCTACTTTCTTTGTTGATGAAATGTTCATGAATTAGATAAGCGCATGTTGCTGTTACGCATGAATTCTGATCGCAAACATACTAGGGTTATTTAACTGTATCCGTGAGGCTTGTTGAAAGCATCACGCAAATTGAGCACGATTTGCTCTGACTTTAATCGCAGGTCATGTGCTCAGGGCTTGATCAAGGCACGCCATCGGTTCATTTCGTCCACTACAAACGTGCCGAAATCTTCGGGCGTGCTGCCTTGTGCCACCAGCCCCATGCTGTCAAATTTTTTCATCACTTCGGGGTTTGACAGAATTTTTCGAATGTCTTGGTTGAGGGTTCGCACCAAGCTGGCAGGCAGGCGCGCGGGTGCAAAAACACCGCCCCAGCTGGCAAATACATACTGATTGGCCCCTTGTTCCAGGGCTGTGGGAATTTGAGGGAAGGAGCCGTTGCGTTCTCGCGTGGTTACCGCCAAGGCCCTCAACAGCCCAGACTTGATGTGCGGGCCACTGGCCGCCAAAGGGTCAATCATGAAATCAACCCGGTTTGCAATCAGGTCAGGGTGGGCTGCAGAGCTACCTTTGAAGGGGACCTCGGTCATGGCTGGTAATTTCAGTTGCTGCGCAAGTAGCAAGGTGGCCAGCTGCTGCGGGCTACCAGGCCCCGTAGAGCCATACGTCAAGGGCGTGCTGGCTTTGCGAATCCGCTCTATCAGGTCAGCAAAGCTTTGAACAGATGACTGCGCGCTGACCACGACAACATAGGGCGTCAAGTGGGTCAGGGTGATAGGTTGAAAGTCTTTGACCGTGTCATAGGGCAGGTCGTTCATGAGAAAAGGGTTGATCGCCATATTGGCTGCAGCTTGCAGCAGCGTGTAGCCATCGGGGTTGGCTTTGGCAACATAAGCGGCCCCCACCACTTGCGAGGCGCCGGGACGGTTTTCTATCACCACAGACTGTGACCATAGGCTTTGCAGTTCTTTGCCCAACAAGCGCGCCACCAAATCGCTGGGTCCGCCGGTGGTCACAGGCACCACCAATTTGACAGGCTGGCTGGGGTAAACGCTTTGCGCGTTGGCTATGCCAAATGAGCTCAGCAGGCCTGAGCACAGCCAGGTGTAGAGGATTTCGCGTCGGTTAAATCTAGGTGCGGTCATGAGAGCTCCACGATGCAGACAGACTAACCATAAGCGTCTTGACTACCGTTGTGATTGGCAGTTTCCCCTAGGTGGTCAAAGAGCGCTTTGAAAAGGCACAGTCAAGTTGTATGCCTGCGCCATTGAGAAGAACCTGAAAGCACATCATGTCGACACAACCTAAAGCAGGGATTAACAAGCCAAAGGACGCCGACAGTCAAGAACTGATTGGTAGGCAAATTGGATGGTAAAAATAAAAAAGCGCCCGTAAGGCGCATGGATATTAGGTGTCTGGCGGAAACGAAGGGATTCGAACCCTTGATGAGGCTCAACACCCCATACTCCCTTAGCAGGGGAGCACCTTCGGCCACTCGGTCACGTTTCCAGCAAAAAACATTGTATGCGCAAATCCGCCTTATTTGATAAGCCGCTGAGCTTGCGCGATGCAATGTCTTGCAGACTTCACCAAGGTTGGTACAAAAGCGTGTCCAGAGCGCAGTGCACTTGCAAGAATCGCCAAGTCTTCAATGTATTCATGAACCATCTGATTTCTTAAGCGACGCATTTCCATCCATGTATCCGCGGACTCTATCAATCCCAGTTTTTCTGCCCTATCCAAATTATCAATTGTGGCACCTGGCTTTTCAGCCATGCTTGTTAACAAGGCTGGTAGCAATTTATCCCCAACAGTGTCCTGTAGTCTCCCAAATCTTGAGACAAACGCGTCTAAGCGTTCTGCTAAGTCAGGGTCGAATTCGATTTTTTGGGCTTCTTCAACAGTAAATAAGTCGCCAAATAAACGCCCATCGGTCTGCAATAAATGCAAACATTCCTTTTCAGTTACGCGCGAAAGAAAAGCTAAGCGCTCATGTTGTGAAACTGAATTTTTCAAAGAAGTACGCCTTCCGCAATAGCCATTTGGTGAATTGGTAACTGCTTTAGATTGGGAGATTTGATGATTACATCTACCTTTCTACCGTGCATGGAACGCGAAACTCGCGTGGCTATTTTGGCTGAAAGTTGAGCAGGTTCAGAGACCTCCCCATCAACCTCCACCAATAGGTCCACATCACCACCTTTTGATTGATCATCTGTGCGAGAGCCAAAAAGCCAAACACGAGCGCCTACTCCAGCCAAATCAAGCGTGGCCTCTTTTATAGACGTTACTTGCTCGGGGGTTAATCTCATCTTGGTTTTAGTAAAACCTGATTAAGTTGCCTGCTCCAACTCAAACGCCTTGTGCAACGCGCGAACGGCTAACTCCATGT
>CAYFLF010000007.1:0-26658 GCA_964343725.1 uncultured Bordetella sp. | reverse complement strand
CCTTGATCCAAAACATCGGTAAATCGATGGCGACATTACGCAAATGCCAAACAGAAGCCATGCAAGGCTTTGGGCAACTTGCCAAGTCTGCTATGGCAACTGGCGCTATTAGCGAAAAACACAAAGAACTGATGGCACTTGCTATTGGCATCACGCAACACTGCTCTGGCTGCATAGGCTTTCACGTCAAAGCCTTGCATAGACTGGCATGCACGCGTGAAGAGTTTGATGAAATGCTCGCCGTTTGTGTCTATATGGGCGGTGGTCCGGCTTTGATGTATGCCTCGGAGGCTATTGCAGCTTGGGATGCTTTCGATCCTGCTTTGGCTTAATGCTTTTTTCCACTCACTTAATTCACTTAAAGGAATCACCATGAAAAAGAATGTTGGCGGTATTGACCGCGTATTGCGTATCGTTGCAGGTTTAGCTTTGATTGCATTGGCAGCGACTGGCCAAATTGGAGTTTGGGGGTGGCTAGGCGTGGTTGTCCTAGCCACGGGTGTGTTTAGTTTTTGTGGGGCTTACACATTGATTGGTCTCAACACATGCCCCATCAAAGAAGAAACTCCCCCAGAGACGCTATAGATTAGGAAACACGGCCAATCGCACAACTCACAAAAGATTTTGCGTTGGCCAATCCAGCGTCCAAGCCGCTGACACTGCCGTGCTCGGGATACCCCATAGACTTCAATTTTGCGGCAATGTCATTTCGCAATGATGCATCGGCTGTGACGGTAACGATTTGCTGGTCACGGTCAATCACGATATCAGACAAGCCTTCAATCGTGCTTAGCCCTTTAACGATTGACTTTTCACAGCCACCACATTTGATGTTCTCAACGTGGATTTGCATTTGATGGACTGACATAGAAATTCCTTTCATTCGCAATTGTTAAGTAAGTCGCGTGATTCAGAAAAACATCATTTTGGGGTTATGACCTGCTGGCAAAGTGATGCCTTTTTCTTTAGCGCGCTTTTCCATCTCCGCATGATGCTCTGTCGCAATGGCTTGACGCTCTTCTGAGGTTTTAGCATCCATCATCTTGTCCATCATGGCAAGTCTTTCAGCTGGCGTCATGAGTTCTCGCATGACTTTCATGTCGGAATTGGATTCCATCATGTGGCCATGCATCATTCCTTTGCGCATCATGCCCTGCCCCATGCCACCTCCCATGGGACCTTGTTGCGCCAAAACAGTGGTGACTGCCAAGCCAAGGCCCAAAGTAGTGGCGATTTCTAGTGTGATTTTCTTTACGGTTTTCATGTTCAACTCCTTTTAAGGTGTCTCTATTGTTGGCCTGTACCCCTAAAACGCGTATGATTTTGATCATATGAAAAGCATTCTTCTTCCCCCCTCGCTAACAGCCCTTCTCCCTAAACCCATACACCCGCTTTGCGAGGGCGCCTTGTACAAACGGCACCAAAAGCTATTTCTGACAGGCGAGCATCCTCAGTGGATGTTTTTTGTAGTGAGCGGTGAAGTCACCCTAGAGCGCACGGGCCTTCAAGGGGAGCCGATAGTTCTCCAACGGACACGACTCGGCTTTGTCAGCGAGGCGAGTCTGAAGGTTGCCAAATACCACTGCGATGCGCTGGCCATCACCGACACGACCGTGATCAAAGTTCCTGCCAAAGAATTAGCGGCAGTGCTGGATCGTGATCCAGAGTTTGCAAGTAGATGGATCCATATGCTCAACAGCGAGGTCAAGCGCCTACGGCTGCACTGCGAGCGGCTGAGTATGAAGTCTGTGAAAGACCGTGTGCTTCACCTGATTGATACAGAGGGCAAGAACGGCGATTACCAGGTGACCACTGGCTTGAAATCTTTGGCAGGAGAACTCGGTGTCTCACACGAAGCTCTGTACCGAACCTTGGCTTTGTTGGAAAAGAGCAAAACTATCAAACGACAAGAAGGGCTTTTGTCGCTGACTAAAGCCAAACTGTGAATACAAAGCGTTGCGCAGAAATTTATGCAGCAAAACCTGGGTTAGGCAGAACACCCTCCAGCTTGGGCGTATTGAGTTTGCGAGAACTCACTTTGCCACCGCTAGCCTTCAGCCATTGCTCTGCAATTTCCCATACGGGCTTGAGATTTTGACTCTTCGCTTCTTCTGCAACAGGAGCCCAGCCTGCCACTTTGTATTTTTTGTTGGCATCGATCAATTTGCCTTTTAAGCGCATATCGCCAATACGGTTCCCCAGTTTTTCGTTAGGCCGACAGACATATTCCAAGCCGCCCACACGCACCATGTCACCGCCTTGTTGGTAGTAAGGGTCCGGATTGAACAAGTTATCGCACACATCTTCCAAAATAGTTTTGATGGTCTCGCCTGTCATCTCACTGACGGTCGCATACGAATAAGTGGTCGCCGTCATGTCCATGAGCCACTCGCGCGTAATCGCTTGGCCCGGCAACAAAGAAGTTCCCCAACGGAACCCAGGGGAGAACGCCAAATCAGCACCTTGCACATCCATCAAGGCGTCAAGCAATAACTGATCGCCCGTGCCATTGAAATTGCCACGACGGTAGAGCGTACCCTCTGAGACTGCGAGCTTCTCATTTAACTTAGCTTCATAAGGCGCACGCACTTTGTCAATCAAGGCTTGCATTTCTCTATCTGCAGGCAACATATTCGCGAAAACTGGTAAGAGTTTGTAGCGATAGTCGGTGACACGTTTGTTTTTGACTTCGAAATCTAAAACACCTAAAAACTTTCCATTAGACCCCGCATTGGTAACAATGGTTTTACCCCCCTTGTTACTCACAACTGTAGCGACAGGCATACCGTCGTGGGTATGGCCACCCAAGATAGCGTCAATTCCACTCACACGGCTCGCCATCTTCAAATCGACATCCATTCCGTTATGCGAGAGCAGAACAACGACTTGCGCACCTTTTGCGCGCACTTCGTCCACCATTTTTTGCATATGCTCATCTTGAATACCAAACGACCAGTCTGCGACCATATAACGAGGGTTGGCAATGGGCGTATAAGGAAATGCTTGACCGATGATGGCGCAAGGCACGCCATTCATTTCACGCATCACATAAGGCTTAAAGACTTGATCGCCAAAGTCTTGTGTTTTGATATTTTGCGCAACGAAATCAATTTTCCCAGCGAAGTCTTTCTCCACAATCTCTTTGACACGGTCCATGCCGTAGGTGAATTCCCAATGGCCTGTCATCACATCGACGCCCAACAATTTACAGGCGTCCACCATGTCTTGCGCATTAGTCCACAGTGAAGTTGCCGACCCTTGCCACGTATCACCACCGTCTAACAAAAGAGCGCCAGGGCGACTGGCCTTCAAACGCTTCACCAGCGTTGCTAAATGTGCAAAGCCACCTACTTTGCCAAATCGACGCGCAGCCGTTTCGAAGTTGAGATAGCTCATGCCATAGGCTTGTGCACTACCAGGCCGAATGCCTGCAGTTTTTAGCAAATGCTCACCCACTAAATGGGGCAAGTTCCCTTTCATATTGCCAACGCCTAAATTAACGTTGGGCTCGCGAAAATAAATGGGCTTTAGTTGCGCATGGCAATCGGTCATGTGCAGAAAAGAGACTTGGCCAAACTTTGGAATGCTATAGAGGCCATTGGCTGCAGTGCTTGCATCGGACTGCGCAAAAGCATGCATATGGAGACCAGCCACACTGCCCGCACCAATGACTTGCATGAATTCGCGTTTGGTTAAATTCATATCAGCACCTACTTATGTATTACTTTTAAAAAAACCGCAACGCCATAAGGAGTTGCGGCTTGAGACCTGTTTACTTGTTGATCGGCGAGGCAGGGTCAAGAAGCAGTGCCATCAAATGCTTGATCTGCATCTCTGTCAGCACTCCCTTGTGTCCAAATCTTGGCATGCTAGAGCATGCGTTGTAAGCACGCGGATTATTGATCTTGCCCCATGTGTATTCCACTATGGGTTTAGATTCTGGGCTGGCCGGGTTGGTAACGCCACGCATTTTTCCGTAGTTATAAAGGCTGGGGCCCAGTGTTCCGTAAGACAACTCTTCTTTGCTGATTTGGTGACAGTTGTAGCAGTTACCGCCATTAGCAGCGTCCGCTTTGTCAGTCCATGTTTTGCCTGTACCGCTTTGGGCTATCTTTTCACCTTCTTTGTAGTCACCTAGAAATTTTCCATCAGCAGGCAATTTGATCGTTTGCATATTACGCGCTTCAATTGCCGCGGCTAGCTTTTCGTCAATCTGTTTTCCTGATTGATCAGCTTGTGCACATAAAAGATTGTCATCATCTGGATTGACCCGATCAAGTTGCGCTTGTCCTTCAGCACGGAAAGAGCGGGCAACAATATCTTTGGTCAATTTGTCTAAATCGGCACTAGAGGGCAATGGTGCTGTACACGCAGTCAGAAATGTGGCTACTAGTGCAGCAAGCGAGAGTAGAAATTTAGAAGGCATATGCACGATTCCTTAGCGTTTAATAGCTGGTGAGACAGTTTCACCGCCCTTGCCATTCACACCCATATAAACCCCCAAAGCAATCGTGGCATCGCTACCAAACAAAGGGTAAGGGAAACGCTGCTGGCGATAACAGTCGTTCAAACGTAATTGGGCACCCCACATTTGTCCGTTAGAAACACGATAGGCAGGCCAGGCACCAAATCCATTTCCAGCACCAGGATTTTTGGTGAGATTTGGTAAGTCTTGTAGACGAATTCGTTTTTCATCTTGCGAATGGCAAGTTGCACAAGCAAAATCGTGTGAGCCCCCACGCATATAAAAGAGTCGCTTGCCTACTTCGTACATCTTGCGCTCTTCGATATGGTTTTGCGGAAGATTTAGCTTCATGCCTTTGGACTCGGCCGCAATCCAAGTTGCAAGTGCAGTCACATTGTTTTGCTCGCCCCTACCAAAAGGTGTTTTAGCAATTTCTTGTGCATCAAAACCTTGCAACTCTTGCATACAGGTTACCAAGCGTGACTCCAAGTCTTGCACACGACCTGTATCTGCAAAGTATCGCGGCAATTCCACCCAAGCACCTTTAAAGACGCCTGGCCCTTTGCCTAAATCACATTTTTCTAGACTTTCATTTTTAGGGCCGCGCTTTTGCTTCCACAAACCCTCTCCCTTAGCCTCGAATAGATCTGCAGGGTTGCCGTCTTGCAGCATTTGTCGGTATTCGGCAATGCTGTCAGTGGAAGATTTTTGTGCAAAGGCAAAAACTGCAAGGCTAGCAAGCCCAGCAGCGAAGATGATTTTTTTCATGCATGTCTCCGTTGTATTCACAGATACTTTTTAGGTGACAGTTGCCTCATCACTACGGGTGTCACCCTTGTTGTCTTTCCAAGTAATACCAACCTTGTCGCCAGCTTTAGCGCCTTTGATAGTGAACTGTAAGAATGGATTTTTGGATACTGCAGGGCCCCACTCAGCTGTCATCACTGTTTTACCGTTAAGTGTTGCGGTAACGTCTTGAATATGCCAAGCAGGAATGGTTTTTCCGTTTCCGTCTTTGCGTTGACCGGATTCCATCTCGTGACTCATCAAAACACGGATGGTGGCTTTGTCGCCAGCTGCTTGGGCACGAATGCGCATTGGATCTGCCATGGTATGACTCCTAAATAAATTAATTGGAAATTAGCCGCCGCAGCCGCCAAGCGTTACTTTGACTTCTTTTTTAGCAAAGAAGGCTTTACCGTCGTTGGTGATGGCAACCGCATAGACATCCGAGGATTGCCCCATTTTTGCGCGGGTTGCGAAATTCACCTCAACTTCAGGACTGACGTTAAACATGGCAACCAATGCTGAAGGATTTTTTTCAACCAAAAGCAAAACTCGCTTGACGTTTGGCAATGAAGTGCTGGCCCCAAAAGGAACCACTGCCCCGTTTTCAGCAATATCAGGCCCCGTGATGGCCACATCTTTGCTCTCTACTGGAGCGGCTCCGCCCATTGCTTTGATAGCTTCGTTGATGGTTTTAGCCTCAAACGCCGCTTTTTCAAAAGCTTGTACATATTGAGGGAACAGGCCTGATGCTGCCAAAAGGCTAGCAACAGCAGCACTGTGCTTGAGGGTCTCGCGTCGAGTTTGCATGGAAGTACTCCTATTGAATATTTGCGGGTTATTTTGCCCCACCAGCGGCCATCCAGGCTGCGATGGTTTTGATATCTGCATCCGGTGCACTTTGCGCCGGCATGGGAATGGATCCCCATACGCCTGAACCACCAGATTTTATTTTTCCAGCTAAGTAGTCTACTTTGCCCGGATACTTTTTGGCAATGTCATTGAAACTTGGGCCCACAACTTTTCGGTCTTGCGCATGACAGGCATTGCAGTTGTGTTTTGCAAGCAAAGCAATTGCTGGGTCCGCTGCTTTAGCAGCAGGTTTTGGGGCACTTGCTTGGCTAGCAGCACTGGCACTCGTCGCTCCCGCTTTTCTCTCCGGCTGGAGGGTGTCAGCGCCTTTTTGCTGTCCCACTAATCGGTTTTGCTCCGCTAAATTACCGTGCGCATTTCGCGCGTAATCCGGCAACATGGAGGAAACCTTTATCTCAGGGACACAATCTTTCATACAAGCAAAATTATTTGTATCCGGCTTGGCTATTCCATTGAATTCTTTGCCAGGCCATAGATGGTGTTGGGTCGTCATGCCATTTCGATTGGGCATGCGTTTTTGCACTTCTGCGATATTTTTATCCGACAAAACATAGTCATCTGGCACGATATAAGCCAAATTAAGCAAATAAGCAGTCAGGGCGTACACCTCATCGGGCTTCAAAGACTTGGGAGTCGTCCATGGCATTGCACGGTTAATGTAGTCCCACAAAGTAGATACGGTTGCTACTTTCATGATCGTGGTTCTGCCTGGAAAGTCGCGTCTGGTCAGGTTGGCTACCCGCCCATTTTTAATATCTTCTACAGTGGTCCCCCCAATTAATGGGCTAAACACTTCATTAGATTCACCAAAAACTCCATGGCACTGTGCGCACTTGACTTCCCATAAATCTTGCCCCTGTGAAACCGAACCTGAACCAGCTGGCAAGCCTTTGAAATCAGGTCGCACATCAATATCCCACGCTTGAATCTCCTTGTTGGTAGCAAGTCGTCCAATGCCTGGGTAGTTCACCGATTGCGCGCCTGCGCCGACAGTCACAAGCAAAAGAGCTGCCGTCAAAATGACATTAAGACACCTGTACATTTTTGACCTCGCCGTTTTCTTGCACCAACCAAGACTGAATAGCATTGTTGTGATAAATGGATCGGGTATCGCGCACCGCACGTAACTGCTGGTAGGTGGGTTGGACAAAACCAGTATCGTCAGTCGCACGACTTTGGATGATGGCGGGTTTGCCATCCCATACCCAATCTATATTGAATCGTGTCAATGCTTTGCTCAGCACTGGCGTCTCTAATCGCGCTTGCCGCCAATTTCGACCGCCATCCACACTGACATCTACTTTTTTAACTTTGCCCCGACCCGTCCACGCCAGTCCGGTAATGTTGTAGAAGCCTTTATCCAGAAGAACCTGACCGCCAGAAGGCGTGGTCACTACGCTTTTACATTCTTGAATATTGGTGTATTGGCGATGTAGACCATTGGGCATCAGATCCATGTAGTGAACAGCCTCATCCTTGGTTGCATAGGGCTTATCGCCTACTTCAACACGCCTGAGGTATTTGATCCAGCTCACGCCTTGAATGCCTGGAACGATTAATCGCAAGGGGTAGCCATTTTCAGGCCTGAGCATTTCACCGTTTTGCCCATACGCTACCAATACTTCACCTGAAGTGATCAGACTCATGGGTATGGTGCGCGTCATCGATGAACCATCGCCACCTTCAGCCAAAACAAATTTGCCTTTTTTGAGATCAGCCCCAGCCAATTCAAGTAGCGTGACGAGGGGCACACCCGTGAACTCACTACAAGACACCATACCGTGCGTGTATTGGACTGTTGGCACGGCCACATTACCCCACTCCACTGCTGTGTTGGCACCACATTCAATGAAGTGAAAACGCGAAACCGATGGCAAACGCATGATCTCATCCATGGTCAGTACGGTGGGTGTTTTCACCATGCCGTTGATCATGAAGCGATGTTTCGATGGATCAATGTCCCACCAACCCTGATGGTGACGCTCGAAATGCAAACCACTCGGTGTCACGATGCCAAACAAGGACTGCAGGGGCGCGAAAGAGACAGAGGCTTGGGTGGTTTGGGTGAGGCCCGGACTTTGTCGACGTTGAACATTGATTTCGTATTGGGAAGGTTTGCCATATCCACCTTCAGAGGCAACACCCTGTCCCAAACCTTTTGCGTGTTCAGGCAAATTCAAAATATTGGGGTCGCCACCCTCGCTTGGTACCGGGTTACTTTGTGCATGCACGAGCGGCAGGGCGGCGCCCGCCGTAGCCGCTGCAAATGCTTTTCGAATAAAGTTGCGACGGCCTTTTTTGCTCTCAGCAATAACCGTCCGAATACCTTCTTGGTCTAAAAAATTTTCTGGCGCTTTCTTGAGACGCCCAGAATATGCGCCGTCAGATGAATTCACAAAGCGTCCTTTCAAGATGCGAGTACATCAGTATATATCAATGTACACTAATATAAACGATAGCGAATATTGAAGATCAAGGGTTTATACCCATCCAACACCTCACTCATTATCGAAATTTGTAATGTTTTAGATTCAAAACTGCCGCGACAGAGTTTGTATCTTCTGGGAAAAATCCCAAATTGAGTTCGGTATTGCAATACTCCACCATGCCGCGTAGAGCGCCTGCAGTGTTGATCTTGCCAGTAGGCTTGTAAATACTGCTGCCATCACCACCCACACGACGAATGTGGCACTCATTGCATTTGTTTTCAGCGATGAGTTTTTCGCCCAAGGGTAGATCAGCGCCTTTAAACAAGGGATGTTGCTCAGCCAACACAATGCCAGCCCAACATAAAAAGCCAGCAATTACAAAGTTCTTCATACTTGGCATCCTCATTGATCGATTGAGTGGTTGACGTAAAAATATTCTGCCCAGTTTACTTTCGAGTATTCACAACTTGACGCGCAATTCGTAATTGTTCGTCAAGGTACGCCCCGTAGAAATCAGGTATGTAAGCGCCCTTCAATCGACTGGCCACTTCTTCACCTTTTCCCCCAAAAAACAACACCGTTGGGGCAAGTTTGATTCCATATTTTCGAATCCAAGCATCCTGACTGCTGACTGAACCATCAAAGTCAACGATACGCCTGTTATCACGCATATCGATTTGCACAATTTGTAATCCATCCTCTCGCAGAGGGTGCAAATAGTTTTCACGAACTACCTTACAAAATGGACACCCCTGCAAACTCACCATGACGACTAAGGGTTGCTTGAGTTGCAATGCATGGGCCAAAGCATCTGGTAGGGAATCTGTCACAGGCAAGGCAATCGGAACGGCCCAAGCGATTGACTTCACGCTAACCAACACACACCCCGCCGAGAGGCTCTTCATCATTTTGCGGCGAGATATCCACTGCTTCATTTCGACTGTTGCTCCATCAACAAATACGTGTTGTAAGCATTCATTCGGTTAGCGGATTTAAAAAGTGGGAACTTTTCAAATTTAGACCAGTCTGTCTTAGCGTAAGCGTTCTCGAAAGGCTCCATGTCCTCAGCGGCACGCCCCATAGTCTCTCTTAAGTAGAGCAAGTAATCACGGGTCAGAGTCATATCCGCTTTGGGATCGTTAGATATTGGGCCATGCCCCGGAATCACCCATTGGGTATCAAATAACAGTAAATTTTGTAAAGCCTCAATCCAGTGCTTGCTATCTGCTTGTCCTACGAAGGGAATACGATTTCGAAACACCAAGTCACCAGCAAATAATATTTTTTTCTGCGGCAGGTATACCACTACATCTTCTGCAGTGTGGGATGGTCCTACAGGTTGAATGACAAACTCTGTACCGCCAAGCTTGAAGGTCAGAGGATCTGAGATCCAAATGTCTGCAGATACAAGCCGTGTTTTTTCATCAATCCAAGGCCATAACTCTTGGCGGGAGGCCTCTAATCGTAACTTGGCAGTGTCTGAAAACAAATACTCTCGCGCAGCAGCGTGCGCCACTATGCGTGCGCCAGCTTCTTTAAAGACTTGCAGTCCGTAAATATGGTCGGCATGGTAGTGGGTCAACACTACGGTATGAATAGGTTTTTTTGTAATTTTTCTAATTTCTTGCAATAGTTTTCTTGCAAGCTCTGGTGACCCCAAAGCATCGACAACCACGACCCCTTCAGAGGTCACAACAAAACCAGCATTGGATATAAAGTTTTGATTCGCAGAGGATCCCATTTCAGATGCGCCTTGCACATAAAAAACATCCTGCGAAACAGGCTTTGCCAACATCAGTGGCACTTTGTTGGGTAACGGTGATGTGTTTGGTGACTGTCCAATGGCATACAGGCAAAAGAACCATGACAGGATAGTCAGGGATATAAAACGGTAATAGGGCATACGTATTTGCGATCCTCGCACGGCTACCAGCAAAGAGTTTTGATTTGCATCAAAGGCCGAGTCTCTTATTTCACCTAGCATAATCCAAATATAAGACTTAACTAATAAATATGCAACTCACACTCATCAACGAGGTTTATGGCGAGCCAGTCGTTCTTGCTACTGGAGGGCTTGTCATAGGATTACTTTTTGGTTTTTTTGCACAACGTTCAAAGTTTTGTTTACGCGCTGCTGTTATCGAGTTTTGGCACCACCAGTTTGGCGAAAAACTTGCCGTGTGGCTTCTTACCTTTTCAGTAGCAGTCATTGTGATTCAGGGATTGATCATTGGTGGCGGGCTAGATGTTAGTAATGCACGCCAACTCGCAACACGAGGCAGCTTGTCTGGCGCCTTGATGGGCGGCTTGCTATTTGGCGCTGGAATGATCATGACCCGTGGTTGCGCTAGCCGTTTACTCATTTTGTCTGCCAATGGAAATCTGCGCGCACTTCTCTCAGGATTAGTATTTGCAGTCACTGCGCAATCGTCTTTGTCAGGCGCTTTATCGCCACTTAGAAATCAAATCACCAATTTATGGACGATTGAAGGCGGTAGTCACCGCGATCTCTTGGCGTCGCTAGGTTTGACCCATAGCACAGGCCTTGCAGTTGGTGGCATTTGGTTTTTAGCTGCGCTTTATTTCACGACCCGAACAACACAACGTGCTTGGATGTGGATTGGAGGAGTTGGTACCGGCATGAGCGTTGCCCTTGCTTGGTGGTTTACTTATCAGGTTTCTTTATCTTCCTTTGAAGTCATCACAATTCAAGGTATTACCTTCAGCGGTCCTTCGGCTGAGTGGCTCATGCGTGTTCTCGCCCCAAACCCTCCCAACATTGGTTTTGATTTTGGTTTGTTACCAGGTGTATTCGTCGGTTCATTCCTAGGCGCTTGGTTCGGTCAGGAATTAAAACTAGAAGGATTTAAAGACGGTTATGCCATGACGAGGTACATAATCGGCGCGATTCTCATGGGATTTGGCGCTATGCTTGCTGGGGGATGTGCGGTAGGCGCTGGAGTGACTGGCGGCGCAATTTTTGCAACAACCGCTTGGCTTGCTTTAGTAGGTATGTGGATGGGTGCAGGACTAGTTGACCGCTGGCTGGATGCGCCTCCCATTAGCTCACCCACACTTGTTCAACCATAAATTACATATTCATGATCACACTATCTAAATCGCTTCTCATAAAGATCGCAACTTTAATTCTGGCTTTTGTTTGCATGGGCGTTCAAGCTCAAGACATCAAAACCGTCTACCACGTCAATACGGATGCCAACACTGCTGCTGCTATTTTGGGCAATGTACGCAACCATCTAAACGCAGATCCCAAAGCCAAAATCACCGTTGTGACACATGGCCCTGGCATTGACTTTCTACTAGAAGGCGCCAAAGACAACAAAGGGCGTGAATTCAGCGGGATGGTGGCTGACTTGTCTGCGAAAGGTGTTCAGTTTCGCGTGTGCAACAACACCTTGATGACTCGCAATGTAGATCCAAGCAAAGTATTAATGGAAGCCAAGATTGTTCCCTCTGGCGTTGCAGAAGTAGCGCGCTTGCAAGCCAAAGAGGGTTATGTTTACCTAAAACCCTAATTTAGATCGCTGCACTGAAGTTCTAGTGAAATATTTCTGCTGACAGGCTCAGGGGTGCGCGATATCACTGTCAATCGCAATTTGCGTGCAAACTGCACGGCATAAAGTCACCACACGCTCGTTGATGATGCGGTAGTAAATTTGGACTCCGTCTCTTCGGCGTCCCAAGATTTTGGCTTTGAAAAGCGTATTTAAATGTTGAGACATATTGGGCTGGGTAGTATCAATTTCTTCTAAAAGTTGCCCAACGTTTTTTTCTTCCTCACACAGGCAATTAATGATTTTCAAACGCATAGGCGCAGACATGACACGAAATGTTTCCGCAGCTAGCTCAAACATCGCGTCCATCGAATCAGACGGTTTTTTAACGCCACCTTTTTTCTTAGCGGTCTTCTCAACCAGCTTGACTGGTTTTATTTTTTGATTTTTTTTGGTGACCATATGCGCAAGACGGGATAGAGGAAGAATTTTCTAAGATTTGTTTTCTGAGGTTTAAATTGAACGCTTAGAAGCGATGTTGTATTTGGAATGTAACTCAATCTATCAATTTTTCAATACTAGCGCGTAAATCTTGCGCCCATTGACGCCGACTGCGTCCCTGCGCTAATTCGTTCTCACCATAATGCACGATGGCCACCAACGGTGGCGCGCAGAGTGTGCGCCAAACAGAACCTAACAGGGTGTCCTCTGCTTGATAACAAGGCGCAAAACTTTTCAAGCCACTATCCGCCTCCAAGAATTGCAATCCAACTGGTTGGATCGGCGATTGCGCTTCGATCGCGGCTTGCAGCAAATTGCCATGAAAAGGGAGCAAAGTTTTACCGTCTCCAGTTCCTCCTTCTGGGAAGACCCCGAGCACCTGTCCTTTGGCTAAGGCATCGGCCATTAGATGCACAACGCGCTTTGCATCACGATGGGAGGCTCGTTCAATAAACAGGGAGCCACCTCCTGTAGTCAAAACACCCAGCAATGGCCAATCTCGAATTTCTAACTTAGCAACAAAACGGCAATGACTGGCAGCATGCATCACCAAAATATCCAACCAAGAAATATGGTTAGCAGCCATCAACACGGGCCCTTTACTGGGCTTGCCTTGTAGACGCACTGTGATGCCCATCATCGACAACATAGCCTGAGACCATTCTTCTACTGCTCGGGCTTGCGCGTGCGGTTCTAACTTGGGAAATTCTGTTTTGATTCGCCAGTAACCAGATAAAACTAACCGCAATATGCGTAGCAATTTAATAAAAGCACGCATTGTCTGCATGGAGAGCAGCGCTTAGGCTGAGAAAGCCAAGTGGCCATGGACCCAAGTGGCTTTGACGCGTCCAGTCAGGGCCATGCCACTTTGCACAAAACCAAACGGCGTATGTTTGCCTTGGCTATGTAATTTTTCAGGAGTCACTTGCCATTCTTCTTGCGGATCAAACACCACGACATCTGCAACACCACCCACTTGCAATTGACCAATGCTTGTAGCTTGCCCCAAGATACGCGCAGGCTGAGCAGTCACAACATCTAATGCACGTAGCAACGGCACACCTGTTTCATGCGCCCATTTCAAAGAAAGGCTGAGCAATAACTCTAAACCCGTAGCGCCAGGCTCTGCTTGCGCAAAAGGCAATTCTTTGGCGTCAATGTCTACGGGTGAGTGGTCAGACACCAAGACATCTATGGTGCCGTCTTTCAAACCCTCGCGCAGTGCATCACGATCTTTGGCTTGTCTCAATACTGGTGTCAGTCTGGCACTACTGTCAAAGTACCCAATGTCGAGTTCGCTCAAATGCAAGGAATTGATGCTGACATCTGCAGTCACCTTTAAACCTTCTTGTTTGGCTGCACGAATTAAAGCTACGCCTTCGGCGCTAGAAATACGACACAAATGCACACGCGCTTGGGTGGAACGCATCAACGCAAAAATAGTGTGTAGGGCAATTGTTTCCGCCGCCACGGGCACGCCACTCAGACCTAAGCGTGTAGCCAATGCACCACTGGCTGCAACACCCCTACCTAAATGGAGATCTTGGGGACGCAGCCAAACGGTAAAGCCATAGGTCGATGCATATTGCAGCGCGCGTTGCAACACTTGGGTGTCTGCAATTGGCACCTCGGCTTGGCTAAATCCCACACAACCGGCTTCTGTGAGTTCTGCCATCTCGGTGAGCACTCCGCCTTCCAGCCCACGCGTCAAAGCACCCAAAGGGAAAACGCGGGAACGGTGGAGTTTTGCTGCGCGAAAGGTCAGCATCTCCACCAAGCCGGGTTCGTCTAATACGGGGTCGGTATCTGGTGGGCACACTAGGCTAGTCACGCCGCCTGCTACCGCAGCTTTGAGTTCGGACTCCAGCATGCCTTCATGCTCGTAGCCAGGTTCGCGCAAACGCGCTTGCAAGTCCACTAACCCAGGGGACACGATGCATGCTTTGGCATCGAAAGTTTTATCAGCTTGAAAACCTGGTGGAAGGGACTCGCCCTTTTTCACAATCGCTTGAATTTTTCCATCTGCTATCGCGATATCAGCTACTTCGTCTAAGCCAGAAGCGGGGTCTACTACGCGACCCTTATGGATGAGCGTTCTCATGCATCGTTCCCCGCAACGATAGACATCACCGCCATACGAACAGCAATGCCAAATGTGACCTGCGACAAGATCACACTCTGCGGTCCATCCACGACAGCCGAATCAATCTCGACCCCACGATTGATAGGGCCTGGATGCATCACGATCGCATCGGGTTTGGCCAGTTGCAACTTATGTGGCGTCAGTCCAAACGCTTTGAAATATTCTTGACTAGAAGGCAACAAGGCACCACTCATGCGTTCGTTTTGCAACCGCAACATGATGATGACGTCACATCCTTTGATACCCTCTTCCAAGGTATTGAACACACGTACACCCATTTGTGCCAAATCGTTGGGCACCAGGGTTTTAGGTCCCACCACCCGTACTTCAGCACAGCCCAAAGTGGTCAACGCATGGATGTCAGAACGCGCCACGCGCGAGTGCAAGACATCTCCCACGATCGCCACCGTCAAATTACTAAAGTCTTTTTTGTAGTGGCGAATGGTGTACATGTCGAGCAAGCCCTGTGTCGGGTGGGCATGCCGACCATCTCCCGCATTGATGACATGCACATGCGGTGCCACATGCTCTGCGATCAAGTGAGGCGCGCCCGACTCGCTATGACGCACCACAAAAATATCAGCTGCCATTGCGCTCAAGTTGGCAATGGTGTCGAGCAGCGACTCTCCTTTGCTAGCAGAAGATCGCGCAATGTCTAGATTGAAAACATCCGCCGACAAGCGCGTGGCGGCGATCTCAAATGTCGTGCGGGTACGGGTGCTGTTCTCGAAAAACAGATTGAACACACTTTTGCCGCGCAGCAAGGGGACCTTTTTCACCTCTCGGTCATTGACCGATACAAAGTTGGCCGCGTGGTCCAGGATGTGGGTGAGGATGTCGCGCGAAAGTCCCTCGGTTGAGAGCAAGTGGATGAGCTCGCCATTTTTATTGAGTTGCGGATTGCGCTTGTAAAGCATGTCAGCCTTCCACTGAAAAACTAAATCGTCCGTCTGGCCCAATGGCGAGCGCCAGCAGCTGGTCTGCAGGAAGAGAAATCCGTGCTGCAGCAAAGTCAGCTTGCACCGGTAACTCGCGCCCACCACGGTCGACCAACACCGCCAATTGCACGCTGGCAGGTCGACCGTAATCAAACAATTCGTTCAGCACTGCGCGAATGGTGCGCCCGGTATAGAGCACATCGTCGAGCAAAATCACATGGGCCTCGTTGACTTCAAAGGGCAGTTTGGTTTGGCCGCCACCAGCCAAACCGCGTTTCGCAAAGTCGTCGCGATGCATGGCAGACGAAATGCTGCCAGCCTCTCCAGCGAGATGGAGGTCTTTTTGTAAACGCGTTGCTAACCATGCGCCACCCGAAGTGATGCCGACAAGTCGACTATTCGGAGTAAGCAAAGTGGCGACCCCTTTGCACAAGGTTTGGTAGAGGCTTTCGGCGTCTAAGGACAGGGGTCCGCTCATGGCAACTCCGCAAAAAATTGGTTCAAGATGATGCATGCGGAAGCAGCGTCTGCGTCTTTGGCGCCTTGGCTTATGGCTTCGGTGGTGCTGTAGCGTTCATCGATTTCAAATACTTGTAACTGAAAACGACCGTGGAGTTGGCGGCCAAACTTACGCGCGCGGAGGGTGTTTTCATGTTCAGCGCCATCGGGATGAAAAGGCACTCCGACAACCAAGGCGTCTGGTTGCCATTCCTGAATACGAGCTTCTATTTCGCGCCAGCGCGCATCGCCCAAAGAACTGACAGTCGGGAGAGGCTGGGCTTGGCGTAACAAGCGGCTACCAAACGCCACCCCAGTTCGTTGGGTACCGAAGTCAAATGCCAAAAAAGATTGCAACTGAGCCGACACTTCGGGCGCAGTAGCGTTGCTCATGAATGTCCCGCCTCGGATGACAGCATCCAAGACTGCAAGCCTAACAAGCCCATGGCACGCTCGTAGCGCTCTTCGATGGGGGTATCAAAAATTACTTCCGCATCGGCACCGACGGTGAGCCAACTGTTCTCAGCGAGTTCAGACTCCAACTGGCCCTCGCCCCAAGCTGAATAGCCAAGAGAAATCAAGACCTTGCGCGGACCCGCCCCAGTAGAGAGGGCTTCTAAAACATCTTTCGATGTTGTCATCTCTAAGCCACCAGGAATCATCATGGTCGAGGCGTAGACCGATTCGGCTTTCAATGGGTTGGTGTCTTGGGTGGGCCCACCCGAAAGCCCAAGGTCTAAAGTGCCTTGCACTGGTTCGCTTGACTTTTTGAGGGGAGAAGCCCCGCTTGGTGGATCAGCGAATATGGCTTCGTGCAACACAAAACCGCGCTCGGTGTGAACAGGACCCCCCATAAATACGGGTGCGTCAAGTAGATCTGCTCGGTGCAAAGGAAGCTCGACCTTCTCAAACAGGCTACGCATCGACAAGTCGCTGGGCTTGTTGATGACCAAACCTAGTGCGCCGCGTTCACTGTGTTCGCATAAATAGACCACGCTTTTGGCAAAAGACGCGTCTTCTAGCCCGGGCATTGCGATCAAAAAGTGATGCGTGAGGTTGATGGAGGCAGAATCTGCAGACATAAAGCAATTTTAAAGGCTGAAATGAAACGCTCCACACCCCCCATCCAGCAGGTTGACGCTGGCCTGATGTGGTTTCGGCGCGACCTGCGCGCTTTTGACAACGCCGCCCTCCACCATGCCTTGACGCTTTGCAAACGGGTGCACTGCGTATTTGTGTTCGACACCGATATCTTGGGCACTTTGCCCAGATCGGACCGTCGGGTGGAATTCATCCGTGAATCTCTGGTGGCTTTGGATGCCGACTTACAAGCACTCTCCCCAAAAGAAGGGGGATTGATCGTGCGCCATGGCAAGGCGGTAGAAGAAATTGCCCGTTTATCAAAAGAGTTAGGCGTGCAAGAGGTATTTGCCAACCATGACGATGAGCCAGATGCGCTGCAACGCGACGCCAAAGTGCGTGGCGCATTGGCCGATATAGGCATTGGCTTGCAAACTTACAAAGACCATGTCATTTTTGAGCGAAGCGAGGTACTCACCCAAATGGGCAAGCCCTACGGTGTATTTACCCCTTATAAAAATGCTTGGCTACAAAAGTTAACTCCCAGGCATTTAGAGAGCTATGCCATACAGCCCCTTGCAAAGGCACTCGCACCAAGACCAAAGCATTTGCAGCTTGCGGTGCCTAGCTTGGCAGATATTGGTTTTGAGACGACTAATTTGAAACAACTGGCGATTCCCACGGGCAGTGCGGGTGGACAAATGTTGTTTGAAGATTTCTTTGACCGCATGGACCTCTACGACGAAGCGCGCAACTATCCTGCGGTCAAAGGTCCTAGCTATTTAGGCGTGCATTTGCGCTTTGGCACCGTGTCTATCCGGGAGTTGGCAAGTGTCGGATACCAACGCATGCTGGCAGGCTCCAGGGGTGCGGAGGTGTGGTTGTCAGAGTTGATATGGCGTGAGTTTTATCACCAGATCTTGCATCACCACCCGCATGTCGTGAAGTCCGCATTCAAGCGCGAGTACGACGCCATTCGCTGGGAACATGGCAAGCACGCCAAGCAACTTTTTGCCGCTTGGTGTGAAGGCCGTACTGGATACCCACTGGTCGATGCGGCCATGGCCCAAATTAACCAGACAGGCTATATGCACAACCGTTTGAGGATGGTGGTGGCCAGCTTTTTGGTGAAAGATTTAGGAATTGACTGGAGATGGGGCGAGCAATATTTCGCGACCCACTTGAATGACTTTGACCTAGCAGCGAATAACGGGGGCTGGCAATGGGCGAGTTCGAGTGGTTGCGATGCCCAGCCTTACTTTCGGATCTTCAATCCCATCAACCAAAGCGAGAAGTTTGATGCGGAAGGCAAATTTATTCGCCGTTATGTGCCAGCCTTAGCGGGTCTGAATAACAAAGATATCCATGCACCTTGGCTGGCTAAGCCCTTGGCTTTGCAAGCGGCGGGTATAACTTTGGGGAAAACCTATCCTGAACCTATCGTGGACCATGCCCAAGCGCGGGAGACCACGTTGGCACGTTATGCAGTGGTGAAAAAAGCCGCTTAGTCGCCGCGCAAAGCCGCTAGCACGGACTCTTGCGGTTCACGTACATTGCCAACCGCAAATTGGTGCAGCAAGCGACTAACCTCTTGCGCGCCTTGCAGGCTGGTTTGGATGTCAGCGACGATTCGGGTCGTGCGCAGTCTGGCGAGCTGCGCCGCCAACGCATCGGCCACAAGATGCACCGAACTCAATGAAACTTCTTGGGCCAACTGAGCCATATGGTGGGCATCGAGTTGCAAGGCTTCAGGCACTTGGGGTTCTTGGGACTGAGCGCACTGGTCCAAGATGCCAACCAAGCGCTGGGTGATCACGTCCGCTTGTTCAAGAAATAAGAGATGGTTGATCAAATCCAAGCCATCCAAAGATGTTTCTTGGCCGGGGTCAAAGCTTTGACGCAATAACAAACCGCTCATGATTTGGCTGGACGCACTGACTTCTTGCAGGGTCAATTCACGGTCACTGGCTTGGCACAGACCGCTGAAGTAATGCGCAGCCAGAGACCAAAACGTCATCCATCCTGGAAAAGTTTCCTGCGCCATTTGGTTTTGGCACAGGCTCAACAATTGTTGGGCAGCAGGCAAATGGATGTGTGGCCGGTGGCGTAGCAACGCCAGCATAGGCAATTCAAATGCATGACGCACTTGCATATATAGACAGCGCCTTAGATCTGCACCATTTCAAAGTCTTCTTTGCGGGCCGCACATTCGGGGCATGTCCAGTTCATAGGCACTTGGTCCCAAGGCGTTCCTGGAGCAATACCGTGTTCGGGATCACCCGCAGCTTCGTCGTAAATCCAACCACAAATGAGACACATCCAAGTTTTTGCCACAGCACAGCTTTCTTCAACGCATAGAATGATTTGCATTGTATCGACCGCAACATGTCTTCAGAAAACGCTCCTGCACTCCACCCACATGACCTCAGCGATGAGAGTTCAGCTGCACCACCTTGCGTTTTGGTGTTCAATGCCAATGATCCAAGCGGTGCTGGTGGAATTGGTGCAGATGTTTTAGCAAGCGCCTCGGTCGGTGCGCATGCTTTGCCAGTGGTCACTGGTGCCTACATGCGAGACACCGCAGAGATCTTTGACCATATTGCTTTCGACGAAGACGCCGTTGCTGAACAAGCGCGTAGCGTGCTCGAAGACGTTAGCGTGCAAGTGATCAAAGTCGGGTTTTGTGGCAACCCAGAAAACCTGAGTGTGATTGCAGAAGTAGCCACCGACTATGCTGAAGTGCCTGTGGTCGCCTACATGCCAAATTTGTCATGGTGGGGAGATGAAGCCATCGACGCCTACCTCGATGCGTTTCGTGAACTCATCTTGCCCCAAACCACGCTTTTGGTGGGAAACCACAACACCTTGTGGCGATGGTTGCTACCCGAATGGGGTAGCGAAAAAAGCCCAGGCCCACGCGACCTAGCGCGCGCTGCTGCAGAGGTTGGCGTTCCGTATGTATTGGTTACTGGCATTAGCCACCCAGATCAGCAACTAGAAAACGTGTTGGCCACCCCACACACGGTTTTAGTGACAGAAAAGTTCGAGCGTTTCGACGCTGTTTTTTCTGGTGCAGGAGATACCTTGAGCGCCACCATGGCATCCTTGCTAGCGTCTGGCACAGACTTAGAGGCTGCGACACGTGAAGGTCTGGCATTTTTGGACCAATGCCTCAATAGTGGATACCGACCTGGTATGGGTCACATCTTGCCCGATCGTTTGTTTTGGGCAGAACTCGAAGATGGCACCGAAACGCCTGCAGACGCCGATGAGCGAATGGCCACCGCTGAAGATTTTTCCCTCCCTCGACATGAAACCAAGCATTGAGACAAAAACGCGATGACAGACCTTAACCAAACCCTTTTCGAACGCGCTACCAAAGTCATTCCCGGTGGCGTCAATTCTCCCGTTCGTGCATTTCGTGCTGTCGGCGGCACACCTCGTTTTGTGCATCGTGCGCAAGGCGCTTATTTTTGGGATGCCAACGGCAAACGCTATATCGATTACATCGGTTCTTGGGGCCCCATGATCTTGGGCCACGGCCACCCAGCCGTGCTAGAGGCTGTTCAAAAAGCGGCCGTTGATGGCTTTTCATTTGGCGCGCCGACAGAGCGTGAGGTCGAATTAGTCGAAGCGATTCTTGCGCATGTGCCTTCCATGGACATGGTGCGTTTGGTCAGTTCAGGCACTGAAGCCGGTATGAGCGCATTGCGCTTAGCGCGTGGCGCAACGGGACGCAGCAAGATCATCAAATTTGAAGGTTGCTACCACGGCCATGCCGATGCATTGTTGGTCAAAGCAGGTTCTGGCTTGGCCACATTTGGCAACCCCACAAGCGCAGGTGTTCCTCCAGAAGTCGTACAGCACACCTTGGTTTTGGAATACAACAACATTCATCAGCTAGAAGAAGCTTTTGCACTCCACGGCAAAGAGCTTGCCTGTTTGATGATCGAACCTATCGCTGGCAATATGAACTTTGTGCGTGCCAGCGTGCCGTTTATGAAACGTTGCCGCGAACTCTGCACGCAATACGGTGCTCTGCTCGTCTTCGATGAGGTCATGACGGGTTTTCGGGTTGCCATGGGCGGTGCGCAAAGTGTGTATGCCCAAGCTATTCCAGGCTTCAAACCCGATATGACGGTCCTTGGCAAAGTGATTGGTGGCGGAATGCCACTTGCTGCATTCGGCGGACCTCGCGACATCATGCAACAACTCGCACCCACAGGCCCTGTGTACCAAGCTGGCACTTTGAGTGGCAACCCAGTGGCGACCGCTTGCGGGCTAGCTACCTTGAAAGAACTCTCCAAACCCGGTTTTTGGGATGCTTTATCCAAGCGCACCCAAAGCTTGGTTGACGGTTTAAGTGCCGCCGCTAAGAAAGCGGGCGTGCCGTTTAGCGCAGATTGCCAAGGCGGCATGTTTGGCTTCTTTTTATTACCTGAATTGCCTCAAAACTATGCCAAGGTGATGACCAGCGACAGTCCTCGTTTCAACAAACTATTTCACGGTTTGCTCGATCGCGGTGTCTATATCGCGCCAGCTTTGTATGAAGCGGGTTTTGTCAGTGCGGCACACAGCGAGGCTGATATTGCCGAGACCGTGCAAGCCGCTTCTGCGGTTTTTGCAACCTTGGGCGCTACAGCATAAATATGTGCGCCGCTTAGTGGCGGAAGTGGCGTACCCCACTAAACACCATCGCAACACCGCGCTCGTTAGCGGCGTCGATTACCTCTTGGTCACGCATTGAACCACCTGGTTGAATCACACAGGTAGCACCTGCATCGACCACCACGTCGAGTCCATCACGGAACGGAAAGAAGGCATCACTGGCCACCACGGTGCCTTGCAAAGACAAGTTGGCGTGCTCGGCCTTGATGCTTGCAATTCGTGCTGAATCGAGCCGGCTCATCTGGCCAGCACCTACGCCACGCGTTTGGCCATTGGCGCAAAACACAATTGCATTGCTCTTGACGAACTTTGCCACCTTCCATGCAAACAGCAGATCTTGTAGTTGTTCAGGCGTGGGTTGTAGCTTTGTCACCACTTTGAGGTCAGCGAGTTGTAACTCGTGGTTATCAGCGGTTTGCATCAAGAGGCCAGAACCAATGCGCTTGACGTCGACCATGTTTTGACCACGGTCCCATGCGGAGTTTCCAGTGGGCTTTGGCAAGGGGATGTGCAACACACGCACATTGGGTTTGCCTTTGAGGACTTCTTGCGCTTTGGCGCTAAAGCTAGGCGCCATCAGGACTTCGACAAACTGTTTGCCAACTGCCTCGGCCGCCACATGGTCCACTTCGCAATTGAAGGCGATGATGCCGCCAAATGCTGAAGTAGGGTCAGTTTGAAAAGCTTTTTGGTAAGCCGTCAAAGCATCTTTGCCCAAGGCAACGCCACATGGATTGGCATGCTTCACGATGACGCACGCGGGTGTGTCAAAACTCTTGACGCATTCCCAAGCCGCATCGGCATCTGCAATATTGTTGTACGAGAGCTCTTTGCCTTGCAATTGCTCGCCAGTCACCAATGAACCAGGCGCAGGGTACAAATCACGGTAGAAAGCAGCCTGTTGGTGAGGGTTCTCACCGTAACGCAAATCTTGTAGCTTGATGAAGCTCGCATTGGCTTGCGCTGAAAAGCGTGCGCGCGATCCATCTTCTAAATTGAAGGAGGATAAATAGTCGCTGATAGCGGCATCGTAATTACTAATCGCGTTGAATGCGGCGACCGCCAATGCAAAGCGGGTCTTGTCAGACAACTTACCTTGCGATTGGAGTTCCGATAGCACCGCGGCATATTGGCCAGCATCGGTCAGCACGGCAACATCTTTCCAATTTTTAGCGGCGCTACGCACCATGGCAGGACCACCAATGTCAATGTTCTCGATGGCGTCTTCTAAGGTGCAATCAGGCTTGGCCACCGTCGCGACAAATGGATAAAGATTCACCACCAGCAAATCGATGGTGTCGATGCCATGCGCTGCCAAGGCCGCCATGTGCTCAGGTACATCGCGTCGTGCCAACAAACCCCCATGCACTTTGGGATGCAAGGTTTTGACACGGCCATCTAGCATTTCAGGAAAACCTGTGACCTCTGCCACCTCTTTCACAGGCAATCCTTTTTCTGCCAAAAGTTTCGCTGTGCCACCCGTAGATATCAACCCAATGCCAAGATCATGAAAGGCTTGGGCTAATTCCACAATGCCAGTTTTGTCCGATACGGAGATAAGTGCTTGCATGGGGCTATTTATTTAATGAGTTTGTGTTCAAGCAATTTTTTACGCAAGGTGTTGCGATTGAGTCCAAGCCAATCGGCAGCACGGGACTGGTTGTGGTCAGCGTGTTGCATCACGATTTCTAACAAAGGCTTCTCCACCACGCGAATCACTAAGTCGTGCAGGTTATGGGGTTCGATGCCCTTGAGGTCATCGAAATAGGACTGCATGCTGGTGCGCACAGCATCTTCAATATGTTTTTTACTCATAGGGGGGCTAAGGCTATCGATTCGCAGGAAACTTGGGGATGGGGTAAACGCTCAAACTGCTCAGACAAGGCATCAAAAAATTCAGCAACTGCCTGATGTTGCGCTTGGGCAGTTTCTAAAGTATTCATATGACGCCGAAAAACATCTCCTTGCGGCAGTTGATGGACATACCAACCAATATGTTTACGCGCACTGCGTACACCCATATCTTCGCCATACAAGGCATAGTGGTCTTGCAGATGATCCAATAACAAGCGACGTACCTCCATCACCAAGGGCTGCGCAAGGTGTTCGCCCGTGGCTAGGTAGTGGCTGATTTCTCTAAATATCCAAGGTCGGCCTTGCGCCGCACGTCCAATCATCACCGCATCGGCACCGGTATAGCGCAACACCATCTGCGCCTTTTCGGGTGAATCGATATCGCCATTGGCAACCACTGGAATATTCACAGCCTGCTTCACCGCCGCAATCGTGTCGTATTCCGCTTGCCCGCTATAGCCTTGCTCGCGCGTACGGCCATGCACTGTCAGCATTTGCACACCCACCTCTTCAAATCTGCGCGCTAATGTCACCGCGTTTTTATGTTGTTGGCACCAACCTGTACGCATCTTGAGCGTCACAGGGACGCCAAATGGTTGTGCGGCATCCACCACGGCTTTTGCGATGGACACGGCTAAGGCTTCGTCTTGCATCAAAGCGGAGCCTGCCCATTTATTACATACTTTTTTAGCGGGACATCCCATATTGATGTCGATGATCTGCGCACCGTGCTCAATGTTGTAGCGTGCGGCATCGGCCATCATGGATGTATCGGTGCCAGCAATTTGCACAGCAATAGGGCCACTCTCTCCTGTATGGTCCAACCGCCGAGAAGTTTTGAGGCTCTTCCATAAATCTGGACGCGAAGTCACCATTTCACTCACTGCGTAACCAGCGCCAAGTTGTTTGCACAACATGCGAAACGGACGGTCTGTCACGCCAGCCATAGGCGCAACAAACACCTGATTGGCTAATTCAAAAGAACCGATACGCATAGGGTGGTGAGAAACCAAAAAGAAGCATTGCTGAAAAAGGAGGCACGATTCTACATGCTCAAAATTTCAGCACATGCCATGTTGTGAACCTACACTGCATGGATGCATGAATGGATCACGTCGCTGTTAACCACCTTTTCTTTGCCGGTATATGGCTTATCCGCGGTGTTCATCGTGTCGTTTATTTCAGCGACCTTGATACCCATGGGAGCAGAGCCCATCATGTTTGGCTTGCTAAAGGTCAGTCCAGAGTTGTTTTGGCCTACGGTTTTGATTGCTACCCTAGGCAATACGCTTGGCGGAGCATTCGGTTGGTGGACAGGTCATGCTGCGCATCAGTTACGCGACAAAATCACGCATCAAGAGACCACGGGCCGCGACGCGCGTATCTTGCAATGGTTGCATAGCTTTGGTCCCAAAGCCTGTTTGCTCAGTTGGCTTCCCATCGTTGGGGACCCCATGTGTATCTTGGCCGGTTGGATTCGACTACCCTTTTGGCCTTGTGTCGTTTACATGGGTATTGGCAAATTTTTAAGATATGTCATTCTTATGGCGGGTTTACTAACCGTGTTTCCAGCGCATTGGGTAATTGGCTAATAAGCTGCAATTAAGACGAGAACAAGAAGTTCATGACGTCGCCGTCTTTCACCACATATTCTTTGCCTTCAGCGCGCATTTTTCCGGCGTCTTTTGCGCCTTGTTCACCTCGATAAGAAATGAAATCGTCAAATGCAATGGTTTGCGCACGGATATAGCCTTTTTCAAAATCGGTGTGAATAACGCCCGCTGCCTGAGGTCCGGTATCTCCCGCACGAATCGTCCAAGCGCGCACCTCTTTTACACCTGCGGTGAAATAGGTTTGTAGCCCCAACAAACTGTAGGCAGATCGAATCAATCGATTCAAACCAGGTTCGGTTTGACCCAACTCTTCTAAAAACATCAGACGGTCTTCATCACTCATCTCGCTCATTTCCGCTTCGAGCTTGGCGCAAATAGCCACCACGGGAGCTTTTTGCCTTGCAGCGTATTCTTGGAGTCGGTCCAGTAATGGGTTGTTTTCAAAACCATCTTCTGCCACATTGGCTACAAACATCGCAGGTTTGGCAGTGATCAAGAAAAACTGCTTGAGCAAAGGTAATTCTTCTTTGCTGAAGTCAACTGTGCGAACTGGTTGTGTGTTGTTCAAAGCGGTTTGACATTTCTCCAAAATCGCAACCAATTTGGCAGATTCCTTGTCACCCGAGCGCGCAGTCTTGGTGACACGCTGCAAGGCTTTTTCAACAGCAGACAAATCTGCCAAGCACAACTCGGTTTGAATCACTTCGATATCAGAAATCGGATCCACCTTGCCAGCCACGTGCACCACGTTATCGTCTTCGAAGCAACGCACCACATTGACGGTGGCATCGGTCTCACGGATGTGCGCTAGGAATTTATTGCCCAAACCTTCACCCGTACTCGCCCCTGCCACCAAGCCAGCAATATCGACAAACTCCACAATGGCTGGAACCGTGCGCTCAGGCACCACAATTTCTGCGAGTTGCTGCAAACGCGGATCAGGCACTTCCACGACACCCACATTGGGCTCGATCGTGCAAAAAGGATAGTTTTCTGCCGCAATACCGGCTTTGGTCAAGGCGTTGAACAAGGTGGATTTGCCAACGTTGGGCAAGCCCACGATGCCGCATTTCAAACTCATGGAAATTCCTCTGAAACACCCCTAGGTCAAGAGGCGATATCTTTCAAAACAAAGGGCTTCATTGTAACTAGCGAGCGATTTTCTGATGCGCTTTTACAATTGAAGTTATGGCGCGAACATTTGACATTTGTATTCTCGGCGACGGTATTGTCGGAAGAACGCTTGCCCTTCTTTTAGCGCGACAAAATTTGCAAGTTGGCTTAGTGAAACAACC
>CAYFLF010000006.1:9119-29801 GCA_964343725.1 uncultured Bordetella sp. | reverse complement strand
CTTCCTAAAACCAATGTCAGTGCGGGTGTTGGCAGCGACGGTCAGCAAGTTGCGTTGGTGACGCGTGACAACCAATTGGTGGTGATGCAAGACGCCAAGGTGCAATGGCGTCAAACATTGCCTGCGCAGTCTTTCACCCCACCTTTGGTAGCGGGGCAACGCGTTTTTGTGTTGACCGCTGACCGATCCGTATTGGCCTTTGACGGCGCTACTGGACAAAAGCTTTGGACCCAACAACGACCCGGAGAGCCTTTGGTGCTCAAACAAGCGGGTGTTCTGACAGCTTTTAAAAATACCTTGTTAGTTGGTTTGTCTGGCCGGTTGGCGGGGTTGGACCCGACCAATGGCCTCATCTTGTGGGAGTCCGCTATCGCCACTCCGCGTGGCACCAACGACATGGAGCGTTTGGTCGATCTCATCGGCCCAACAGTCCGTATGGGCGATGTGGTTTGCGCGCGTGCCTTCCAAGCGCAAATTGGTTGTGTGGATGCCCAAAAAGGCCAAGGTATATGGACCCGCCCATCGGTAGGTGACAGAGGACTGAGTGGCAATACCAACTTAGTGGTGGCGCCTTTGGCAAATGGCGTGGTCCAAGCATGGCGACGTGAAGACGGCGAACGCGTATGGGAAACCGAGCGACTCAAGTACCGCTTGTTGAGCGCACCCTTGGTGACGCCCAAAGGCGTTGTGATTGCTGACAGTGGCGGTTATGTGTATCTCTTGTCCTTGGCGGATGGTGCCTTACTCAACCGTTTGAAGATAGGTGGCGAAGAACTTGCGGCGGCTCCCGTGGCCACGGCGGATACCTATATTCTGGTGAGCCGCGAAGGTCGTGTCAGTGGCTTAAACCTGCCTTGATGCTCGCATACTGAGGACAGTGCAGTGAAACCCGTATTGGCCTTGGTGGGCCGTCCTAATGTTGGTAAATCCACCCTCTTTAACCGCTTGACCAAGACCCGCGACGCAATCGTGGCGGATTTTGCGGGTTTGACGCGGGATCGCCATTACGGCAACGCCAAATTAGGCAAACACGAATTTATCGTGATCGATACCGGAGGGTTCGAGCCCGACGCGCAAGACGGTATCTACAAAGAAATGGCTCGACAGACTCAGCAAGCAGTGGCAGAAGCTGATGTCGTGATTTTTGTGGTGGACGCGCGCGCGGGTATTTCTGCACAAGACCACGACATTGCCAACTATTTGCGTCGACTCGGAAAAATCACCCTCTTGGTGGCGAACAAAGCAGAAGGCATGCAAGAGGGTACCCAGTTGGTGGAGTTCTATGAATTGGGTCTTGGTGAAGTCTTGCCAGTCTCTGCATCTCACGGGCAGGGTATTCGCAGCATGGTCGAGATGGCCCTAGCGCCTTTGCAATTGGCAGAAGTCGATGACGATGCGGACACAGAACCCAATGGCACGATCAAACTCGCGGTAGCCGGACGTCCCAATGTGGGTAAGTCCACTTTGATCAATGCATGGTTGGGAGAAGAGCGCTTGGTCGCCTTTGATTTACCAGGCACCACGCGTGACGCGATCAGTGTGCCGTTTGAGCGCAATGGTCAAAAATTTGAATTGATTGATACAGCCGGACTTCGCCGCAAAGGCAAAGTATTTGAGGCGATTGAAAAATTCTCAGTTGTCAAAACCTTGCAAGCGATTGAGTCTTCTAACGTCGTGTTGCTTTTGTTAGATGCCACCCAAGGCGTGACTGACCAAGATGCCCATATCGCAGGCTATATCTTGGAGAGTGGCAGGGCTGTGGTGTTCGCAGTGAACAAATGGGACGCGATAGACAGTTACGAGCGCGAATTGCTGATGCGTTCTATTGAATCCCGTTTGGCATTTTTGAAATTTGCCACCATGCATTTCATCTCAGCTAAAAAGCGACAAGGACTTGGGCCGCTTTGGACTGCGATTAGCAATGCATACAAGTCTGCCATGTGCAAAATGACCACGCCCGTACTGACGCGTTTGTTATTGGAAGCCATTCAATTTCAATCGCCTAAACGCGCTGGCATGTTCAGACCCAAAATGCGCTATGCCCACCAGGGCGGCATGAATCCTCCCATCATCGTCATCCATGGCAATTCGCTGGAACATGTGACCGATGCTTACAAGCGCTTTTTGGAAGGGCGATTTCGCAAAGCCTTCTCCTTAGAAGGCACGCCTTTACGGATTGAAATGAAGACTTCTCATAATCCCTACAGCGATAAAGACAATTAGGGAATAGGGTGGAGCGCCAAGTGTGGTATGGTGACAACTCTTTTCAACAATCGAACACGGAGCATATCGTGAACACCGATAACACTAAGAACAAAGGTCAACTTTTGCAAGACCCCTTTTTAAACATCCTGCGCCGAGAGCACGTACCCGTCTCTATTTATTTGGTCAACGGCATCAAGTTGCAAGGACAAATCGAATCATTTGATCAATATGTGGTTCTTTTAAGAAACACAGTAACCCAAATGGTTTACAAACACGCTATTTCAACCATTGTTCCAGGACGCGCAGTGAACTTCAATGCCGCCGATGGCACTGGTAGTTCGCCAGAAGCTTGAGCGACTCCCCTTCGTCAGACAAAGCACTGACCATCTTGGTCGGTGTTGATTTTGGTGACCCACACTTTGATGCCGAGCTACAAGAGCTCGGGCTACTGGCTGAAACAGCTGGTTTAACCCCTGTTGCGCGGGTTGTTTGCAAACGTAAGGCGCCAGATGCCGCCTTGTTTGTTGGCTCAGGCAAGGCAGATGAGATCAAAGAATTGGTGGAGATGCATGGTGCCACCGAGATTTTGTTTGACCAATCTTTAAGCCCTGCGCAACAACGCAACTTAGAGCGCCATATGCAAGTGGCAGTCAACGACCGTACCTTTCTGATCCTTGAAATATTTGCCCAACGTGCGCGTAGCCATGAAGGTAAATTGCAAGTAGAACTTGCACGCTTGCAATACCTGAGTACACGTTTGGTGCGTCGCTGGTCTCACTTGGAGCGCCAAAGCGGCGGCATTGGTATGCGCGGTGGCCCTGGAGAAACCCAAATTGAATTGGACCGCCGCATGATTGGAGATGCGATCAGACGCACCCGCGAGCGTATTGAAAAGTTCAAGCGTCAACGCAGCACGCAGCGCAGACAACGGCAAAGGCGCGATGCTTTCACAATTTCTCTGGTGGGCTATACCAACGCTGGCAAATCCACTTTATTCAATACCTTGGTGAAGGCCCGTGCCTATGCCGCTGATCAATTGTTTGCCACTTTAGATACCACCACGCGTCAGCTTTATTTGGGTGACAACCAAGGCGGCGGTCGATCTGTTTCCATATCGGATACCGTGGGATTTATTCGTGATTTACCGCACGGATTGATTGATGCATTTCAAGCCACTTTGCAAGAAGCTGCGGACGCTAGTTTGTTATTGCATGTTGTCGATGCCTCTAACGACAACTATCTTGAGCAAATGGATGAAGTCCACAAAGTACTGACTGAAATTGGCGCAGATAAAGTGCCGCAAGTACTGGTTTTCAACAAATTAGACGCCATGAAAACTGAAAAAAAACCCAGGCAACTGCAGGATGTTTTTTCCATTGACAGCGTTCATGTGCCTAGATTTTTTGTCAGCGCGCAATCAGGGGAGGGAATCGCTCACTTGAGGGCTTATTTGAGTGAAAACCTTGCTCCAGTGATTACTTTTGCGTGAATTCACAAAATAGCTTTTACGTTTAGGCACAATTCGTACTTCAGACCGAAAAATTACCATGCGAATGAAATTTATAACAACCCCCAAAACTGAAGGAACTTGGCGTTCCAAAGTTCTTGGTGTTTTCAACCTCAATGATGGACGTTGGGGTCGTGACGAGACATCGCAATCCAAACCAGATTCGAATAACGGCTCCCCACCCGAGGAAAACAAAAATCCGCCGCAACAACCTACCAACAATCGCCCCACTGGAAACGGCCCGCCAGACCTAGACGAGTTGTGGCGCGATTTCAACAAGAAACTATCTGGTTTGTTCGGTGCATCGCGCAAGGGTGGCGGAGCAGAGCCCCCAAGCGGTGGCAAACCTTCTGGTCCTAGTTTCAATATCGGCAAATTGGGAATCGGTGCTACCTTGGCTGTGGTAGTCGCCATTTGGTTGAGTACTGGCTTTTTTATCGTGCAAGAAGGTCAGCAAGGTGTGATCACCCAGTTCGGTCGCTACCACTCTACGGTTGGCGCAGGTTTTAACTGGCGTTTGCCATACCCCATTCAACGCCATGAACTGGTTTTTGTGACCCAAATCCGTTCTGTCGATGTCGGACGCGAGACCATCGTCAAAGCCACTGGTCTGCGTGAGTCTGCCATGCTGACCGAAGACGAAAATATTTTGGAAATCAAATTCGCTGTGCAATACCGACTAACCGATGCACGTGCCTATTTGTTTGAAACCAAAAACCCGACCGATACCGTGGTGCAAGCAGCTGAGACTGCTGTGCGTGAGGTTGTCGGAAAAATGAAGATGGACGCTGCGATGTCCGAGGAACGAGACCAAATTGGTCCTCGTATTCGCGTCATCATGCAACGTATCTTGGACCAATACAAAGTCGGAATCGAAATCGTTGGCATCAACTTGCAACAAGGCGGTGTCCGTCCCCCTGAGCAAGTGCAATCGGCGTTTGACGATGTATTGAAAGCAGGGCAAGAGCGTGAACGCGCCAAAAATGAAGCAGAAGCCTATGCCAACGATGTGGTGCCGCGCGCTGTCGGTGCTGCGGCGCGATTGAAACAAGAAGCTGATGGCTACAAGTCTCGCATCGTGTCGCAAGCACAAGGTGATGCGCAGCGCTTCAAGTCATTGGTGGCGGAATATCAAAAAGCGCCCCAAGTCATGCGCGATCGTATGTACATCGACGCTATGCAACAGATCTACAGCAACACAACTAAAGTGCTGATTGACACCAAAGCAGGTTCGAACTTGTTGTATTTGCCACTAGAAAAAATCATCCAACAAACTGCGCAATCCAATACCAATACGCCAGTTCAACCGACGCAGCCCTTGACGGAGTCGTCTGGTAACCCGTTGAGTCCCAACCCGCCCATTGACGCTCGGTCACGTGATGGCCGTTCGCGTGACCGCGATAGTCGTTGATCTGGGAGACACCATCATGAATCAAAACAAAATTGGTTTTTACGTTACATCGGCATTGGCTGTTTTGGCCTTGTTGAGTTCCACACTCTTTGTGGTTGACCAACGTCAATTCGGTGTGGTCTATTCATTCGGGCAAATCAAAAGCGTGATCACCGAGCCCGGACTCAATATCAAATTACCACCGCCTTTTCAAAATGTCAGCTACATCGATAAACGTCTTTTGACGCTTGACAATGCGGACACTGAGCCCATGTTGACAGCTGAGAAGCAGCGTGTTGTGATCGACTGGTATGCACGTTGGCGCATCACCGATCCCTCACAATACATCCGCAATGTCGGGTTAGATGAAAACGCTGGAGCCATGCAACTCTCGCGCGTTGTCCGAAATGCATTTCAAGAAGAAATCAATAAACGCACCGTGAAAGAGTTACTCTCTCTCAAGCGGCAAGCTTTGTTGGAAGACGTCAAGCGCGAAGTTCTGCAAGCCGTAAAAGGCGAGAAACCTTGGGGCGTAGATGTGATCGACGTGCGCATTACACGGGCTGATTACGTTGACGCCATCACAGAATCTGTTTACCGCCGTATGGAGGCGGAGCGTAAGCGGGTGGCGAACGAACTGCGCTCCACGGGTGCTGCGGAAGGTGAAAAAATCCGTGCCGATGCAGACCGACAACGCGAAGTCACCATTGCCAATGCATACCGCGAAGCCCAAATGATCAAAGGTGAAGGCGATGCCGAGGCAGCAAGAATTTATGCTGACTCTTTTGGCCGTGATGCGCAATTTGCTAAGTTCTACCGTAGCCTTGAAGCCTATAAGTCAACTTTCAGCAAAAAAAGTGATCTCATGGTGCTTGACCCATCGAGCGATTTCTTCAGCGCAATGCGTAGTAGCGGTGGTGGCGCTTCATCCGCCCCTAAGAAATAAAAGGTTCTAGCGTCATGGACTTGAACAGCGATGTGCTGTGGGCAGCGTTTGGGCTGATGCTGATCTTCGAAGGATTGTTTCCCTTTCTCTCGCCTGACGGTTGGCGCCAAAAAATGGCCCAACTGTTGGCATTGCACGACGGACAAATCCGATTCTTTGGCTTGGTATGTGTTTTGGGTGGGGTTTTATTGCTGTGGTGGATTGGGTGAATAGGGTCTCAAGCCCTGTAAAATTCATTTTTTAACAGCACCATCACACCACATGTCTGCTTGGGTCCTGCCGGATCACATCGCTGATGTTTTGCCCTCTGAGGCCCGGCACATCGAAGAACTCCGACGTCTTTACCTCGATACCGCGCGTCGCTTCGGTTACGAGTTGGTGATGCCACCCTTACTCGAATATATCGAGTCCTTGTTGTCTGGCACAGGCCGCACCTTGAATTTACAAACATTCAAGTTGGTAGATCAACTCTCTGGCCGTACCTTGGGACTGCGGGCCGATACAACGCCTCAAGTTGCGCGTATCGATGCGCATTTATTAAACCGCGTGGGTGTTACCAGACTCTGCTACTGTGGACCTGTTTTACACACGAGGCCTGACCGACCTTTTGCAACCCGTGAACCATTGCAGTTTGGCGCAGAGATTTATGGACATGCAGGGCTTGAAGCTGATCTTGAAGTCATCGAACTAGCGCTCACAGCCCTTGATGCGGTTGCTTTGAAAAACGTCTCGCTTGATCTCAGCGATGCGCGAATAGTTCCTGCATTGCTGAGTGGTGTTTCGATTAGCTCAGATGCCAGAGACGCCTTGCATCAAGCGTTGGCCGCTAAAGACTTGACCAGCATTCAAGACTTGGCAAAAGAACTACCTTCCAATATCCAAAAAGCGCTGGTGGAATTGGTGCAAATGTATGGCGACATCAGCGTTTTAAGTGAGGCTGAAAAAACTTTTTCTGCTTGGCCTACGATTGTTCAATCTATTCAAGAGTTACGTCATATTGCGCAAGCATTCAAGCATGTGCACATCACATTTGACTTGGCAGACTTGCGTGGCTACGGCTATTACAGCGGCGTGCGGTTTGCTATGTTCGTTGCTGGAACCAACGATGCTTTGGTGCGTGGTGGCCGCTATGACGAAGTCGGCGCTGTTTTTGGGCGTAAGCGACCTGCGGTTGGTTTTAGTCTCGATTTGAAAGAACTCATCAGTGCTGTGCCTGCTCAACCGCTCAAGGCTGCCATTCGGGCGCCTTGGGGTGTTGAAGATGGCTTGCGTGAAGCTTTGGCGCAATTACGGGGGCAAGGTGAAACCGTGGTCTGTGCCATGCCTGGTCATGAAAGCGAAGTCGATGAATTCAACTGCGACCGTGAACTCGTGCACGTTGCGGGTAAGTGGGTCGTTCGCGATCTTCCCCATTCTTAATCTCTTAAAAAATAGACATGCAAATTAGCAAAGGTCGTCACGTCGTTGTTGTCGGTACCCAATGGGGCGATGAGGGCAAAGGTAAATTAGTCGATTGGCTCACTGAGACCGCTACAGGTGTGGTGCGGTTTCAAGGCGGACATAACGCAGGCCATACATTGGTGATCAATGGTGTGAAAACGGCTTTGCATCTAATACCCAGTGGCATCATGCGCGCTGGGGTCAAGTGCTACATCGGTAATGGGGTGGTACTGTCTGCCTCTAAATTGCTAGAAGAAATTGCGGGGCTTGAAAAAGCTGGTGTGGAGGTGCGTTCACGTTTGCGTATCAGTGAAGCCTGTCCATTGATTCTTCCCTATCACGCTGCCATCGATATTGCACGCGAAGCAGCCAAAGAAAAATCCGGTGCCGCCAAAATTGGAACCACTGGTCGTGGAATTGGCCCTGCCTATGAAGACAAAGTGGCGCGCCGCGCCTTGCGTGTGCAAGATTTAAAGGACCCTCAAAGATTTGCCACCAAATTGCGTGACAACTTGGAATTGCACAACCATGTCTTGACAGATATCTTGCATGCGCCACCGATTGATTTTGATACGGTCTACCAAGAAGCCATGGCCTATGCAAAAGAAATTTTGCCGATGATGGCCGATGTGTCGCTCGAATTAAACCAAGCACACGCCCAAGGCGCTAATTTGTTGTTTGAAGGTGCGCAAGGGACTTTGCTTGATGTTGACCACGGCACCTATCCTTTTGTGACATCCAGTAATTGCGTAGCGGGTAATGCGGCCGCTGGCTCCGGTGTCGGCCCCAATTTGTTGCACTACATCTTAGGGATCACCAAAGCCTATTGCACCCGCGTGGGCGGTGGACCATTTCCTACCGAACTAGATTGGGAAAAAGAGGGCACCCCGGGTTATCACATGTCCACTGTTGGTGCTGAAAAAGGTGTGACAACCGGACGCTCACGCCGTTGTGGTTGGTTTGATGCGGCTTTGCTCAAGCGCAGTGCGCAGGTCAATGGTTTGAGTGGCTTGTGTATCACCAAGCTCGATGTTCTGGATGGGTTGAAAGAATTATTGTTGTGCGTAGGGTATGAACTAGACGGAAAGCGAATTGACATCTTGCCAATGGGTGCTGATGAAATTGCGAGGTGTCAACCTATATACGAAACGATTCCAGGCTGGAGTAAGAGCACTGTGGGCGTCACGGATTACGCCAAACTTCCTCCAGAGGCACAGCACTATCTGAACCGCATTGCTGAGACGACTGGTGTGCCGATTCATATGGTCTCGACCAGCCCTGATCGCGATCACACAATTTTGTTACGTCACCCTTTTGCCGCTTAATGCGGTTATCTTTTTTAAAGGACATTTCACCATGTTGACTGAAGACGGCAAGCACCTGTATGTGTCTTATGACGAATACCATAACCTCATCGAAAAGCTTGCACTGAAGATTCACCAATCTGGTTGGGAGTTCGACACCATTTTGTGTTTGGCCCGTGGTGGTATGCGCCCTGGTGACATTTTGTCGAGGATCTTCGACAAGCCACTTGCCATCATGTCTACTAGCTCATACCGCGCAGATGCCGGCACCGTGCAAGGTCATTTAGATATTGCGCGCTATATCACCACGCCAAAAGGTGAAATCGCAGGCCGCGTTTTGCTAGTAGACGATTTAGCAGATTCAGGACATACGCTCAAAGCGGTAGTTGATCTGCTGAAAAACAACTACAAACCCATCACTGAATTGCGTACCGCTGTGATCTGGACCAAGGGCGTTTCTTCATTCGCACCAGATTTCTCGGTTGAATTTTTGCCGACCAACCCTTGGATTCATCAACCTTTTGAGGGATATGACTCTTTGCGCCCTACGGGTTTGATGGAGAAGTGGAAGGTATAACTTCCATGGCCTCCAAGCCCAAATCTTTGTCGCGCAATACGACAAATATTCACCACCCTTATCAGGCTCCAGAGGGTTTCGCCTCTCCTCAGATCCCCATCTACAAGGGATCTACTGTTATCTTTCCAAACACAGCGGCGATGCGTGCGCGTCAATGGTTAGATAAATCTTCCTATACCTACGGACTTCACGGCACTCCCACTACCTTTACCCTAGAGGAGCGTTTGGCCAGCTTAGAAGGCGGTACCCACTGCATCCTGACGCCAAGTGGCTTGGCTGCGATTGCGCATGTTGATTTCGCATTGCTCAAGTCAGGTGATGAAGTATTGATTCCTGATAACGCCTATGCACCCAACCAATCCTTGGCCGTTTCAGAATTACAAAATTTCGGTATCACGCACCAACGCTATGACCCTCTCAACGTCAATGATTTAGCTGCGCGCATCAATTCCAAAACCCGTCTAGTCTGGCTTGAAGCTGCCGGGTCTGTCACGATGGAGTTTCCAGATCTGGTGGCGCAAGTAGCTTTGTGCAAATCGCGCGGTATTTTGTGTGCTTTGGACAATACGTGGGGAGCAGGTTTAGCTTTCAATGCTTTTGACCTCACCCCTGGGCAAGATCGAGAACCGCTCGGGGTAGACCTCACCATTCACGCATTGACCAAGTACCCTAGTGGAGGTGGCGATGTCTTGATGGGTAGCATCATCACGCGAAGTGACAGCCTAGCGCGTACCATCAAACTAAGCCATATGCGTCTTGGTACTGGAGTTGGGGCTAATGATGTAGAAACCATCTTGCGTGCCTTACCGACTCTGGATATGCGATATGCCGCGCAAGATCAAAGCGCTAGAGAACTTGCCCAATGGTGCTTAAACCAAACTGTTTTTGCACAAGTTTTGCATCCTGCCTTACCAACTTCCCCAGGCCATTTGCATTGGCAAAAACTTTGTGTCAACACACAGTATCCCCAAGGCCGCTCAGCCGGTATTTTTAGCGTTGTGATTTCCGATCAATTTAGCGCGGCGCAAGCAGATGCTTTTTGTGATGCCTTAAGCATCTTCAAAATTGGCTATAGCTGGGGTGGTCCCATGAGTTTAGTTGTGCCTTACCAAAAAAATAATATTCGCACCTTGCCGGCCCCACACCTAAAGTCTGGAACTGTTGTCAGATTTTGTTTGGGGCTCGAAGATGTGGAAGATTTAAAAGCTGATATTGAACAAGCCATCGGCAAGGCGTTTACATCTTAACTAGTCTGGTCCATCAGCTTCTTCGCTAACTCACGCATCGTTTCTGGATGTCGATTCGCAGCCTCACACAAGATGTGACTCTCATGCTTGGCAAAGTTGCGTTTTATTGAACTTGCATATTGAGGGTCATAGTGTGTTTCCAATAATGCATGGACAACATTTTCAATATGACCTTGTTGAACTTGTTTTTTCCATTCGTCGATCACTGCTCTACCGCGAATGGCAACTAGGGCTTCTAGTCTTGTACAAAATAAATCTGGATCTTGGACAAAGAAGTTGTAGTCTTCCATTAAGAGCGCAACCCTTTCGCTAAAGGGTAGGGAGAGTTCATGGCATGGGCTGTTTCGAATTGCCAACATCACGGCTTCAGGGATGGAAAGATTGCCAACCTTTCGGCTTTCTGATTCAGTAAATACGACCTTTTTAGGATCAAATTTTTTCAAGGTTTGCCAGACCAAGGTATCAAAATGCTTTTGACTAGGTTGAGGTTGACCGGGTATGTGCCCCAATACAGAACTTCGGTGTTGTGCCAAATCTTCTAAGTCCAGTACCTGGGCACCTTCTTGTTGAAGCGCTTGCAATAACCGGGTTTTGCCTGACCCAGTGGGTCCTGAGATAACTTGAAATTGGTAGTGAGGTGCAATCTGTGCAATGTCTGCAAGCATGGCAGCACGGAATGCTTTGTAACCACCCTCAATCAGATTAATTTTGAAGCCAATTTGACTCAAAACTAGAGCCAAGGAACCGCTTCGCTTGCCACCACGCCAACAATAAATGAGGGGTTGCCAATGTTTGGGCAAGGTCAAGACATGGTTTTGTATGTGTTTGGCAATATTGGCAGCAACCAGTGATGCACCGAGTTTTTGCGCCTCGAAGCTACCCAATTGTTTATACATGGTGCCCACCGTAATACGCTCAGCATTATGGAGAGAGGGCCAATTTACTGCGTGCGGTAAGTGATCAAGTGCGTATTCGTCTTCGCTTCGAGCGTCGATGATCGTGTCAAATCCCCCTGGCTCTCCAGGTCGAGTCTGCATGCGAAGAATCGCTTCTTCAGCCGATATGAGATTTACCTTCACGCTGTGGTTAATTTAAATGCTTTTTAATCTCAGGTAGTACGTTACCTAACATTTTGGGATGCGCTTCTTCGCGTGGGTGAATGCGGTCATTTTGAAAGTAATTGGCCGCGTCAGGCACATCCGCGATGCCTTTTAAAAGAAAAGGAACTAGTCCTGTTTTATGCTTTTTCGACAAATTAGCAAACATCACCGCAAACTTTGCGCCATAGTCTGGACCATAGTTGGGTGGTATCTGCATTCCTACCAATACCACTTTGGCGTTGACAGACCGACTTGCCTCAATCATGGCTTCCAAGTTATTTTGGGTACTTTCTAAATCTAATCCTCTTAAAGCATCGTTGGCGCCTAATTCGATCACTACTAGAACAGGACGCACTTGGTTCAACAATCCTGGTAATCGAGACCTGCCACCAGCCGTTGTGTCACCGCTGATACTGGCATTGACGACTTGCACATCGCCTCGTTCCTTTTGTAATTGAGCGGCTAGTAAGGCTACCCAACCTTTGCCTCGCGAGATACCGTATTCGGCGCTAAGTGAATCTCCTAAAACCAAGATACTTGCAACAGGGACCGTTCCAGGAGCAGGTGCTGAACCAGGAGGAGGGATTTGACCCATTGGATTTTGACCACGAGGAGGGCGCGGGCGTGTTGTGACTACATCACCCTCTAAGCCAGAACCGTTGGAGGAAATCACTTGCCTTTGCGCGAATGCAGAAGCGTGCAATAGCCCAACGACTGATGTACATATTCCACCCAAGGTAAAGTGACGCCTTAACATTGCCATGACCTCTATGAACTTGATCTCAGTTTCACACGTTTACAAGTCGGTGACGGACGCCACCGGCTCAATCGATATTCTCCGCGATATCGACTTTTCTGTTCCAGCCCAACAATCTTTGGCCATTGTGGGAGCCTCAGGATCTGGCAAAAGCACCCTGTTATCGATCATGGCTGGCTTGGACACGCCAAGCCAAGGCACGGTTGCACTTGCAGGACAAGATATGTTTGCCTTAGACGAGGATGATCGCGCTGCATTGCGTGCCAAGCAAATTGGCTTTGTTTTTCAAAACTTTCA
Organism: uncultured Bordetella sp.; assembly: GCA_964343725.1. GTDB lineage: Bacteria > Pseudomonadota > Gammaproteobacteria > Burkholderiales > Burkholderiaceae_C > Limnohabitans. Next base: position 17,031 of record CAYFLF010000006.1, on the reverse strand, counting down.
ATTGCTGGGCAATATGACCGCGCTAGAAAACGTGATGTTGCCTTTGGAGTTAGCGGGGATGGACCATGCCAGAGAGGCTGCAACAGAGATGTTGACTCGTGTTGGGTTGGAAACTCGGTTAGGTCATTATCCAAAAGTGCTTTCAGGCGGTGAGCAACAACGTGTTGCTTTGGCACGTGCTTTTGTAGTCAAGCCACGCGTGTTGCTAGCGGATGAGCCTACTGGTAGTTTGGACCATGCCAGTGGAGAACGCATCATGGACTTGATGTTTGAATTGAACCAAGAGTTGGGAACCACTTTGGTATTGGTCACGCATGATCCCAAATTGGCAGCCCGTTGTGATCTTTATATGACGATTGAGGCGGGTCAAAGGGTATAAGTTCCTAACTGATAATCCAGTGATGTCTTCCACCCCTAAAGTTCTCTTTGGTTTTCACGCGGTTGGTGTTCGCTTGAAAACAGCGCCGGCTACTGTCATGGAGATTTATTACGAGCCTACGCGTCGTGACGCGCGAATGAGACAGTTTCTTGATCGTGTGAAAGAGGCAGGCGTGCGTTTGATAGAGGCGGATGCCTTACGTATTGCTAAATTAGCGGGTAGCCACGGACATCAAGGTGTTGCTGCTCGTGTCCAGCCCGTCAAGACTTTGCATTCATTAGACGATTTGCTTGATGCACTAGAAGGTAAAGAGGCCCCGCTAATTTTGGTGCTGGATGGTGTGACAGATCCTCATAACTTAGGTGCTTGTTTGCGTGTTGCAGATGGAGCAGGCGCGCATGCCGTGATTGCCCCCAAGGACCATGCCGTCGGACTAAACGCTACCGTCGCCAAAGTTGCTAGCGGCGCAGCGGAGACGATGCCTTACTTGATGGTGACAAATTTAGCGCGCACCTTACAAGAGTTGAAAGAACGCAATATTTGGGTCATCGGTACCAGTGACGATGCCCCCAAGACCTTGTTTGATATGGATTTAAAAGGCCCAACTGCATTGGTATTGGGTGCTGAAGGTGCTGGCATGCGCCAACTCACACGAAAAACCTGTGACGAACTAGTCAGTATTCCAATGCAAGGCGCTGTGGAGAGTTTGAACGTATCTGTTGCCAGTGGTATTTGCTTGTATGAGGCGAGACGTCAAAGGATGGCGATAAATCCTAACAAGGGATGATTCGTATAGTTTTAAATTATTTTTAGTGCGCCCAATATTGCACCCGCACTGAGAAGTATCAGTAAATGTGTTTTTGTTTTCCAAACAATCATCGTTGTCACTGTTGTCAGTAACCACATGGGCCAATCTTGTTCGTAGTTGTCATGATTGCCTGTCAGCAACCAACCAGTTGCCACCAAAAGACTCATCACCAAGGGCGCAAACCCTGTTTTAAAAGCTCTGACACCAATTAGCTCTCGATTTCTATGGGCCCATTGGGTGGAGAAAAAAGTCAATGTTGCGGAGGGAATAATAATGCCCACCATCGAGATCAGAACACCTAAAAGTGCCAGCATGACAGCGTACATCATGGTCGGTTGTGGTGTCATTCCAGCGGCAACATTCATACCAACGTTCCATCCCATCAAGGCGATGAACATGACATTAGGACCAGGTGCACCTTGGGCAATTGCGACTGACGATGTGAATTGGTAATGGGTTAACCAATGCTGTTCATCAACCAAGTAACGATGAATATCGGGCGCAGTTGTGATAGCGCCACCAACGGCTAAAAGCGATAGTGAAACAAAATGCAGAAATAGCGAAAACCAGTCTTGAATATTCAGCGTAATACTCATGCAGACTCGCTTTTATTGATACAACGCCATGCCCATAGGGTTGTCAAAGGTCCCAATGTCAACAAAACCCATGATAGGGGTAGCCGCATAATTGCCACCTCTAAAAATGTGATGGTGGCCAATGCAATACATGCAATCAGGCCCATGGGATTATTTTTCAGGGCAGGGAGCATCTTGATGCCTGTTGCCATGATTAACCCAGCAGAGACAGCACCCATGCCTCGCAGAGCGCCTTGTACAGAAGGTGAATCTGCTACACCAGCAATCAAGCTAGCGATGATAAGCACCAACACAGTGGGAACCAGTAACAACCCAGTCAAGGCAGATAAGGCACCACGCCATCCAAAATGCCTGCCACCAATCATCAAAGCAAGGTTGATCACGTTAGGACCGGGCAATATCTGTGCGACAGACCAGTCCTCCACAAATTCTTCCAGCGTCAACCATTTTTTCTTTTCTACAAGTTCACGCTGCACAACTGCTAAAACGCCACCAAACCCTTGAAGTGCTAGCCAATTGAAAGAAATAAAAAGATCGACATTGCTAGTTGGGACATTGCGTGGGCTTGTGTCGTCATGCATGTTTTTACTCATGGACGCGATTCAATTTCTTTGGCAATTGTTTTGCCAAGCTCCACACCCCATTGATCGTAAGCATGAATTCCCCAAATAGCCGCTTGGCAAAATACTTTGTGCTCGTATAGCGCTATGAGCGCTCCCAAGGTTCTAGGTGTAAGGGCATCCATCCAAACTGTACTGCTTGGAATATTGCCTGAGAAACTGCGATGGGGTGCTAAGCGTTTCGCTTCTTCTGCTGTTAACCCGCTTTGAAGCAGAACATCAAGCGTTTCCTCTTGAGTCCGCCCAATTGCTAAGGCTTGTGCTTGAGCTTGCATATTGAGCATGACGACCCGGTGATGCTCCGCTGCCAAGGGTAGGGGAGTGTGTTCTTCCCGCAATCCAATGAAATCGATAGGGACAAGGTGCGTACCTTGGTGAATCAATTGGAAATATGCATGTTGTCCATCTATTCCAAGGCTTCCCCAAACAAGTGGCGCTGTTTGAATGGCCACGCTAGAACCATCAATATGGGTTGATTTACCGTTAGATTCCATTTCCATTTGCTGTAAAAAACTGGCAAATTGGTTGAGCGCCGCTGCGTAAGGTGCGATGAGATGCGTGGACGCCCCTAAAAAGTTCGTGTTCCAGATGCCGATGAGTGCCATCAAAAGGGGCATATTTTTTTCAGATGGTGCGTCTAAAAAATGCTCATCCATGGCCCGTGCACCAGCGAGCAACTCTTGGAAACCAAATGAACCAATTGCAATCGCCAGCGGAAGACCAATCGCTGACCAAATCGAATAGCGGCCACCGACCCAGTCCCAAAACTCAAACAAGTGCTCGGCTTTGAAACCATTTGCCAGAGCGATATCGGGACTTGCAGTCACCGCGATGAGATGCCGGTGGAGTTGGTCTTTGGGACAAGTTCCATCCATCAGCCATTGCTTGGCAGAGGCCAGCAGGGTCATGGTTTCTTGTGTGGTGAAGCTTTTGCTTTGCACCACGAAGGCGGTTTGTGCAGGATTCAAATTTTGTAAGGTGTTATGCAAGCTCCATGCATCAACATTGGAGACAAAGTGCACTTTGACTGGATGGCCGGTGGGTGGTTGAGATTGATTGACCAAGGCACTGGTAGTCATACGAGGACCCAGATCAGAACCGCCAATGCCGAGATTGACGATGTCAGTGATTGGCAATTGAGAAAAACCAGCGAGAGCGCCCGAGCGAACTTTTTCAGCAAAAAGACAGACACGCAGTAGCTCAGCTGCGATCAATGCAGAAATAGCACTTCCCCAGGGTGGGTCTTGGATGTGACTTCCTCGCAATGCCACATGTAAGACTGCACGGTTTTCGGTTTGGTTGATCGTCTTACCTTGAAACATCGCTAAAGCTTGTTCCATGACATGTGACTCTTTTGCCAAGGCCAAAAGATGCCCCATGACATCCTCATTAACTCTTTGATGGGAATAATCTAAGGTAATACCTGCTGCAGAAATTTGCAGTTCTGCTTGGCGGTCTTTTTCAGCTAGCAGCGTGCGTAAGTTAGTACTTGTTGCGCCGGGTAAGGTAGAGAGGGCTTTCCAAGCTTTTCGTTGCTGCGGAGAAATAAACGTTGGCATGGTGATATTTTAGGTGCAGGCTATTCTCAATTGCTTATTTTTAGTTTTCAACAACTTGCAGAGGTTTTCTTGTTTGGTTTGCATTTCAGATTGCAATTCAAGCATTAAATCAATGAGCCATTCATGAATCGGGGAAAATAGCCTAATGTCTGAGCCCGTCCATACCTCCTTGCCATTCACAAATGCCATTGGTGTTTTTGACTCTGGCGTGGGTGGCTTATCGGTTCTACGTGCCATTCGTGCTGCACTTCCTGGGGAGAATTTGGTATATGTCGCTGACTCTGGTTTTGCACCTTATGGTGATAAGTCTGAATCTTTTATTACCGAAAGAACCCTGACCATAGGTAATTGGCTGGCTTCAAGCGGTGTGAAAGCGATCACAGTTGCTTGCAATACTGCCACTGTTGTGGCGATTCGTCGTTTACGTGAACAAACTCATCTGCCAGTGGTAGCGATTGAGCCTGCAATTAAGCCTGCGACGAATGCAACACAATCTGGCGTTGTGGGCGTACTAGCAACCACCCAAACATTACAAAGCGAAAGCGTAGCGCGTCTCAGCCAAGAGTATGGGGCAGGCAAACAGATTTTGTTGCAACCTTGCCCAGGGTGGGTAGAAGCTGTGGAGCGCGCTGACTTGCAAAGTCCGCAAACAGTGTCTTTGATTCGCCAAGTTGTGGAGCCTTTGCTTCGCCAAGGCGCGGATACTTTGGTGCTAGGTTGCACCCATTACCCATTCCTGCGTGAAGTTTTGCAACGCACAGTTGGAAACTCTGTGAGTCTGATCGATCCAGCAGATGCGGTAGCGACTGAATTGGCTCGACGAATCGGTCACACTGGACATACAGATGCAAGCTATCTTGGAACCACCGAATTTTTCACCTCGGGTGATTTGGTGCATGTGCAAAAAGTCGTATCGCTCCTATGGGGTGAACCAGCGATAGTCAAGCCCATGCCGTGCTGAGATGGATGCTCATCAACAACCCACCAAACACCATAACTTGGAGATAACGTGCAACTTGGAATGATTGGCTTAGGCCGAATGGGTGGCAATATTGTTCGCCGCTTGATGCGCTTTGGACATACTGCTGTTGTATTTGATGCCAACCCAGAGAACGTAGCCCTCTTGGCGAAAGAGGGGGCTACTGCCAGCAAAAGTTTGGCGCACTTGGTCGAACAAATGCCAAAACCACGCGCTGTCTGGGTGATGTTGCCTGCTGGCGATGTCACTGCGCAAACCATCTCGGCCTTAAGCGATTTACTAGAGGCTGGTGATATTTTGATAGATGGTGGCAACTCCAACTTTCAAGACGATGTTCGGCACGCCCAAATGTTGCAATCCAAAGGTATTCGCTACCTGGATGTGGGAACCAGTGGTGGTGTATGGGGCTTGGAGCGGGGATATTGCATGATGATTGGTGGCGATCAATCCGCAGCCATTCACTTAGATCCGATTTTTAAATCTTTAGCCCCAGGTATTGGTGAAATTCCGCGAACACCCGGTCGTGAAGGTAAAAAATCCACCGCCGAAGAGGGCTATCTCTACACAGGTCCTGCTGGGTCTGGCCATTTTGTAAAGATGGTGCACAACGGTATTGAATACGGATTGATGCAAGCCTATGCTGAAGGACTCGATATTTTGAAAGGAGTGGGACAAGAGAGCATTCCTTTGGAGAGACGCTATCAACTCGATTTAGCCGACATCACAGAGTTATGGAGGCGCGGCAGCGTAGTTTCATCTTGGTTACTAGATCTTTCAGCCATTTCCTTAGCAGAAGATCCACAACTGCAAGCCTATTCAGGACACGTTCAAGATTCTGGTGAAGGCCGTTGGACTCTCCATGCTGCAATAGAAGAGGCCGTCCCAGTGCCGGTGTTATCAGCTGCTTTGTTCGCGCGTTTTCGATCTCGCCAAGTCAGTACTTTTGCCGACAAAATGTTGTCAGCCATGCGCAAGCAGTTTGGTGGACATCAAGAACCCTCTAAATGATCTTCAAAGGTCTTGGAGTGCTATTTCTAGATGCTTTGCAAACAATGCATCATCACCCAACGCATTGGCATTGAGCAAAGCGAGCTTGACTAAAAAGAGTTCTGTTTTATCTGGTCCAGCTTGGTCAATTGCAGTTGCCAGCGTGTCATAAACATTCTCTAGGCCTGCGATATCTAGTTCTGTTTTAGCCATGTGGTTCCTTATGGGGCCATCAGCCCGTGAAGCGTGTCATGTAGGCGAATTTCGTCGAGTGTTTGCCAGCGCGCACAAATATGCTGATCGGGTCTTAACAAATAGGCACCCCCAGTTTGCTTGATTCCGTAGAGTGACTTGACGCTTCCAAGCGCATCTTCTAAATACAGATCTGCGTCTGTTGTGGCTTGTCTAGCGCCAATAGCAATCACCCGGATAGGAAGTCCTTTGGCTTTAAACGCGCTGATCACGTTTTGCAGCTTGGATGAAATACTGATATGGGGGATGGATGCCTTAAGTTGAGGGCTAGCCGTGCTACTAGTCACGGAATCGACAAAGTAAAGTAGATCAAATCCACCACCTAAGTGGTCTAGCAAGAAGTTGCCATTGGCTAGTCGAATGTTTTGAGGTGGGGCACCATGCGAAGGTCCTGCCTCAAACAAGTGGTTGTCATCGTGGGGGCTATTTAAGAAAGAATGTGTGTATTCATGAGGGCGTGATGTTCGCCAATGATACAAAGGTCTTACGAACGCTTGCGTGAGTGATAGAGATAAAACAGCGTCTCTCAATAAGCGAAAACCTCGACTAGGTGGCGCCATAAATCGCGTGCTTTTACCTGATTCAGCAATGATTTCTTTAACTGCACCAACACGTTCAGAACTGAAATTTTTCAAAAATTTATCGCTGGCTAATCCCTTGCATACCATGGCCAAATGCCAACCCAAGGATTGCGCGTCTTGAAATGCAGTATTGGCGCCTCGAACCCCAAAAATGGGAAGTAGGTGTGCAGCATCACCCACAAAAAGGGTTCTACGGTGCTGGTAGTCAGGGAGTGTGAGTGTTCGGGCCGAATAGACAGAACTCCAATCTAATTCCCATGGAATATCTGCATGGCCAATCATTGCCAGTTGTGCATTGATGCGCGCTTTCAATGACTCGGGTTCAAGTGCTTGCTCTGGCGTCTCGTTAGGAGGAAGTTGATAGTCGATTCGCCAAATACCGTGAGGTTCACGGTGCATCAATACCGTGTTGCCTCTGTTCCATTCTGGATCGAAAAATGCCAAACGCTCTGTTGGATAAGGGAGGTCAATTTTGATATCGGCAATGACAAAAACACCTTCATACGATGCGCCCTCCATTTTTAGGCCCATGGCGCTGCGTATTTCTGAGCGCCCTCCATCCGCCGCAATTAGCCATTGGGTCTCGAGAGAATAAGAGCCCTCGGGGGTATCAATTTGAATCACTGCATGGTCTTCATGCTGATCAACTTGGGTCACTTTGTTTCCCCAGCGAACTTCGATATGAGGACTTGCATCACACGCATCCAGCAAATACTCTTCTAAATACTGTTGCTGAATGTTGGTCATTGGGGGGTATCGGTCGTTCTCGTCATGCGGGGCCTCCATGCGGAACACGCGTTGTCCTCTGTAGATAGAGTTCCCGAAACGCCAAGGTAAGCCATTTTGTAGAACACGGTCTGCAACACCAACTTGTTGCAATATTTCCATGGTACGGCGGGTAAAAACAATTGCACGGCTACCTTGCGATACCTGTAGTTCCGAATTCATCACCACACTTGGCACACCGTGTCTTGCCAACTCCAGCGCTGTGACTAAACCTGCGGGACCAGCCCCGACAATGGTCACTGTCTTTCTTTTTTGAGCCTGATTTTTAGAGGGCAACCAAGGTTCGAATACTTGGTATTGGTAATAGATGCAGGGGCGTGGGGTATTTTCTGGAAGATGCATAGGTGTGCAGATTGTATTTTTGC
>CAYFLF010000006.1:0-9019 GCA_964343725.1 uncultured Bordetella sp. | reverse complement strand
CAGGGGCGTGGGGTATTTTCTGGAAGATGCATAGGTGTGCAGATTGTATTTTTGCTTTGAATAGCCCTGTTTCTATCGATAAAAGGGGTAACCCTTACACTTGGGCAAAAATGACAAATTTTTCATGAACGCCTTTGCTGACGTCTCTTTTTTTCCGCGTAATGCTAAGCCGCTGAACAGTTATAGAAAGTACTGGGCAGCTCGCTTTGGCACGGCTCCTTTTTTGCCAATGAGCCGCGAAGAAATGCAACAACTCGGATGGGATAGTTGCGACATCATCATTGTGACGGGTGACGCCTATGTGGATCACCCCAGTTTTGGAATGGCTGTCATTGGTCGCATGCTTGAGAACCAAGGTTTTCGCGTTGGCATCATCGCGCAACCTGATTGGCAAAGCGCAGAACCGTTCAAAGCTTTGGGTAAACCCAATTTATTTTTTGGCGTGACCTCTGGCAACATGGACTCCATGATCAATCGGTATACGGCTGATCGAAAAATAAGAAGCGATGATGCCTACACCCCAGGCGATATTGGCGGGAAGCGACCAGATCGCGCTGCCTTGGTTTATAGCCAACGTTGTAGAGAGGCATACAACGATGTGCCTATTATTTTGGGTGGAATTGAAGGATCCCTCAGACGTATTGCCCATTACGACTATTGGTCAGACAAAGTCCGTCGATCTATCGTGGTCGATAGCAAATGCGACTTATTGCTGTACGGAAATGCGGAACGCGCGATTGTCGAAATTGCGCACCGCTTAGCTAGCAAGGAGCCCGTTGATCAAATTACCGATGTGCGTGGAACAGCCTTTGTAAGGCGTCAAACACCTGCGGGTTGGTTTGAAATTGATTCAACTAGTATCGATGCGCCTGGAAGGGTAGAAGCGCATGTCAATCCTTACCTGATGGTGAGTGAAGTAGCCAAACAGGAAGGCTCAAGTTGCGCCAGTGAAAACAAAAAGCAGGTCGTTATCAACTTAGAAGGCTTGCAAGGTAGAGGTAAGCTCAAAGTTCCTCCTCGTGACAAAAGCGTCATTCGATTACCGAGTTATGAATTGGTGAAGTCTGACCCTGTTTTATATGCCCATGCCAATCGTGTTTTGCATTTAGAGACCAATCCAGGTAATGCGCGTTGTTTGGTACAAGCCCATGGTGAAGGTATTACTGCTCGCGATGTCTGGATCAATCCTCCCCCCATCCCCTTAACAACCTCCGAAATGGACTTGGTGTTTGATTTACCTTACGCCAGAAGTCCACATCCAAGATATGCAGATGCAAACGGTCGCCATGATGGCGAGACAAAAATTCCCGCATGGGAGATGATCCGCTTCAGTGTCAACATCATGCGCGGTTGTTTTGGTGGTTGTACTTTTTGCTCTATCACGGAGCATGAAGGCCGCATTATTCAAAGTAGAAGTGAAGATTCAGTTATTCGAGAAATAGAGGACATACGCGATAAGGTACCTGGTTTCACAGGGGTTATTTCCGATTTAGGTGGTCCCACCGCCAATATGTATCGCATTGGTTGTAAAAGTCCCGAGATTGAATCTGCTTGTCGCAAGCCCAGTTGCGTTTATCCAGGAATTTGTCAAAACCTCCATACAGACCATAGTTCATTGATTCACTTGTATCGACGTGCGCGAGCACTCAAAGGGATCAAGAAAATCTTGATTGGTTCTGGCTTGCGATACGACCTGGCTGTGCAATCTCCAGAATATGTCAAAGAATTGGTGACTCACCATGTTGGCGGCTATTTAAAAATAGCCCCCGAACATACCGAAAACAGCCCTTTATCCATGATGATGAAGCCAGGGATTGGTAGCTATGACAAGTTCAAACAGATGTTTGATAAGTACAGTGCAGAAGCTGGCAAGAAACAATTTTTAGTACCTTATTTCATAGCAGCGCACCCTGGAACCACTGACGAGGACATGATGAATCTCGCCTTGTGGTTGAAGCGCCATGGGTTTCGCGCGGACCAAGTACAAACTTTCTATCCAAGTCCGATGGCTACGGCTACCGCTATGTACCACTCTGGTAAAAATCCACTAGCTAGGGTGACGCGTCAAAGCCATGCGGTTGACATTGTTCGTGGTGAAAAACGTCGACGTTTACACAAAGCATTCTTACGCTACCACGACGCCAATAATTGGCCACTTTTGCGCGAGGCTCTTAAATCTATGGGCCGTGCGGACTTGATTGGCAACGGCAAGCACCATCTGATTCCTACATTTCAACCCGTGACCGATGGAAATTACACCAGTGCACGAAGAAAAAACAGCACATTGGTTCGTAAAGGAAGAGCTTTAACCCAACATACGGGTCTTCCTCCTCGTAAGAAAAAATAATCACACGAAAGCATTTTCCTTTGCAACTCAGCAGAAGCGACTCGCGGTTTGTGTGGATTTTGTCTGTGGCCCAACTGATTACTTGGGGCAGTATTTTTTATGGTTTTGCTTTGTTCATGGTGCCATTGGAGAAGGCTCTCACCATGACCCGAGCCCAATCTTCTCTGGGTTTTAGCCTGATGCTGTTGACGGAAGGCTTGTTGGCTTTCTTTATTGGGCGTTGGATCGATAAGGGCCATGAGCGATTGATCATGACTGCAGGTTCTGTATCAGCTGGTGTCTTGATCTTTATTCATAGTGTGATCAGCACCATGACCCAGTTTTATATGGTTTGGACTTTGCTCGGTGTCGCGATGGCCTGCACGCTATACCCGCCAGCTTTTGCCGTTTTAACTCGTCGTTTTCCTAATCAATTTAGACGCGCCATCATCGTTTTGTCTTTTTTAGGAGGTTTAGCAAGTACGGTATTTATTCCCCTAGTAGCTTGGTTGATTGAGACGCTTGACTGGCGACAAACCATGTGGGTGATTGCAATTTTGCAGTTATGTGTATGCGCGCCTATTCATTTTGTTTTATTGCGTGGATCGGAAGAAAAAACCTCCTCAGAAAATAAAAAATGGAACGATTCCAATGCAGCAGTTGATGAAAAAACTGTCGTTATTGAAGATGCCAACCTTTCCATTTGGCAATTTATGCGCAACCCTGTTTTTTGGCAATTGAGTTGCTTTGTGGTGTTATTGATGGCTGCTACCTCCGCTTTGCCTGCGCATATGGTGAGTTTGTTGCGCGAATCAGGTTTGGGGGAAACTTGGGCTATCGCGGTGCCTGCAAGTATTGGCGTCATACAAGTAATTGGAAGACTTGGACTTTATTTATTGGAGCACCGAATTGATATTCACACATCGAACCGATGGGTCATCGTTCTAATCCCGCTTGGGTTGTGTGCACTTATCTTCGGCCACGGCGAGGTGGTTTGGTGTTTGATATTTGTGCTGCTCTACGGTTTGGGCAATGGAATGCTGACCATCGTGAAAGGAACCGTGATGGCGGAGTACGTCAGCAAAGACCATATGGGAAGTCTGAACGGTATTTTGGGTGTGCCAATGGCTTTGTCGCGAGCAGCTGCACCACTTTTAATGGGGCTGATGTGGTCGCCAAGTGAAGGATATGGCTATGGATTGTGGATGTTGCTGATCATCAGCGTGTTGGGTGTTGCTGCACTGTGGTCAGCACAAAAAAATGCACAAAAAATTTAACGATGGCGTGATTTCATCGCGCGCTCGACCTCACGTTTGCCTTCGCGGTCTTTGATGGTGTCGCGCTTATCGTGTTCCGCTTTGCCTTTGGCGAGGGCAATTTCACATTTAATCTTGCCATTTTTCCAATGCAAGTTAATCGGAACCAAGGTGTAGCCTTTTTGTTCGACCTTGCCAATTAGGCGTTTGATATCGTCCTTTTTCATCAGCAACTTTTTGGTGCGAACAGCATCTGGACTGATATGGCTGGAGGCAGTGTGTAATGGATTAATTTGGCAACCAATGACAAATAACTCGCCATCACGCACCACTACATAGCCATCCGTCAACTGCACCTTGCCTTCGCGCGCGGCCTTGACCTCCCATCCTTGCAGGACCATGCCAGCCTCATACTTTTCCTCAAAAAAGTAGTTAAAGGCAGCTTTTTTATTATCTGCAATACGCGCGGGAGGCGCAGTTTTTTTAGTGGCCATAAAAGCTAAGTGTTGACGCAATGTCTTCTTACAATGCAAATTATTCTATGAAAACAATACACAAATCAGTTCTTATTTGGTTTAGCGCGGAAGAAATGTTTGCGCTGGTGACCGATGTGGCCTCATATCCAGAATTTTTGCCTTGGTGCGATAAAACGCGTATTGTCTCCCAAGACGAAACTGGTATGGTGGCTGAAATCGGTATGGCATTAGGTGGATTTCATAAAAGCTTCACGACTCGCAACACCCATATTCATGGTCGGCAAGTGAAATTAAGTTTGATTGATGGGCCTTTTAAACAGCTTGATGGTACGTGGGACTTTTATCCACTGGCACAAGAAGGTAGCTCAGATGTGCCTCGCGCATGCAAAGTAGAACTAACACTCAATTACAGTTTTGAGAGTATGTTTGGCGCCTTGGTCGGACCTCTGTTTGACAAAATTGCAGCAACATTGATCGATGCGTTCGTACAACGTGCAGAAAAAGTTTATAAGTGATGCTTGAAAAATCAATTCAGATTGTCGTGGTGTACTCCACACAAGCACGTTTGGTTTTTGAACATATTGTCGATCTGCCAGCATCCAGTCAGGTGTCTGATGCGCTAAGTGTCTGCAAATCGCTTCCCTCATTTCCAAAAAATGACAACATTGAAAACGGTGTTTGGACACTAGGCGTCTGGGGTCGTCCTGTGACGGATGACTATGTGTTGCAGGAAGGTGATCGTTTAGAGTTATATCGATCTCTTCAGGTAGATCCCAAAGTGGCTAGGCGCGAGCGTTTTCAGAAACAAGGCACTCGGGCAGCAGGACTTTTTGCAACGCGACGAAAAGGTGCCAAGCCGGGTTACTGATTTACTTGTATACAGCCATTCATTAAGGGCTCGATAGAATCTTCTATTTGGAGCCTTCCCATGCGCCTTCTCGGCAAAGCCCTTACCTTCGACGACGTGTTGTTGGTGCCTGCATACTCGCAAGTCCTGCCCAAGGACACTTCTCTCGCCACCCACTTTTCTCGCAACATCGCTCTCAATTTACCCTTGGTGTCTGCCGCGATGGACACCGTTACGGAGTCGCGTTTAGCCATTGCCATTGCCCAAGAGGGTGGAATGGGAATCGTCCATAAAAACCTGACTGCGCAAGAACAAGCAGCTGAAGTTGCCAAAGTTAAACGCTACGAAAGCGGGGTGTTGCTAGATCCAGTGATCATCACCCCTAGTTATACGGTTCGTCAGGTGCTGGCTCTTTCGCAGGAATTAGGTATTTCTGGCTTTCCAGTATGCGAGGGTGGCAAAGTGGTCGGCATCGTCACCAACCGTGACTTGCGTTTCGAGAGTCGCTACGACGTGTTGATCAAAGAGATCATGACGCCTCGCGAGCGTCTAGTCACAGTGCCTGAAGGCACCACCCCCGAGCAAGCCAAAGCACTTTTAAACAAACACAAACTCGAGCGCTTGCTGGTTATCAATGAGGCATTCGAACTCAAAGGCCTCATTACGGTGAAAGACATCACCAAGCAGACGAGTTTTCCAAATGCTGCGCGTGATACCAAAGGTCGCCTGCGCGTTGGTGCTGCAGTAGGAGTTGGGGAGGGAACAGAAGAGAGGGTAGAGGCACTGGTCAAGGCAGGTGTGGATGCCATCGTGGTAGACACCGCGCATGGGCATAGCCAAGGGGTGATGGAGCGTGTGAAATGGGTGAAACAAAATTACCCTCATGTTGACGTTGTGGGAGGCAATATTGCAACTGGTGCGGCGGCTTTGGCTTTGGTCAAAGCGGGTGCCGATGCTGTCAAAGTTGGCATAGGTCCTGGGTCTATTTGCACCACCCGAATCGTGGCAGGCGTAGGTGTTCCACAAATTATGGCCATTGATAACGTGGCCACTGCGCTGCAAGGAACTGGCATACCTTTGATTGCGGATGGCGGTATTCGCTATAGCGGTGACATAGCCAAAGCATTGGCTGCAGGAGCATCAAGCGTGATGATGGGGGGTATGTTTGCGGGAACGGAAGAGGCACCCGGTGAAGTCATTCTTTACCAAGGCCGTAGTTACAAGAGTTACCGTGGCATGGGTTCGATTGGTGCTATGCAACAAGGAAGCGCTGATCGTTACTTCCAAGAGTCGAGCACGGGTAACCCCAATGCAGACAAATTGGTTCCCGAAGGTATCGAAGGACGTGTGCCTTACAAAGGGTCCATGATCAGCATCGTTTATCAAATGGCTGGTGGAATACGCGCCAGTATGGGTTATTGCGGATGCGCGACGATTGAAGATATGAAAAACAAGGCCGAATTCGTTGAAATCACTACGGCTGGTATTCGCGAAAGCCATGTGCATGATGTGCAGATCACTAAGGAAGCGCCTAACTACCGCGCTGAATAGCACCGATTAGAGCTTTCTAAACCTATCAAACCGCCTCTTTAGGCGGTTTTGTTTTTTGAGACAATACGTCAAGGCCACTTAAGGCCCTTTTTTATTGATGTCACACCACAAAATTCTCATACTGGACTTTGGTTCCCAAGTCACCCAACTCATTGCCCGTCGCGTGCGCGAGGCGCATGTCTACTGCGAAGTGCATCCCTGTGATGTCAGTGAGGAGTGGGTGCGATCCTATGCGGCGGATGGCAATTTAAAAGGCGTCATTCTGTCAGGCAGTCACGCTAGCGTGTACGAAGAAACCACCGATAACGCACCAGATGTGGTGTTTCAATTGGGTATCCCTGTGCTGGGTATTTGCTACGGCATGCAAACCATGGCGCAGCAATTGGGTGGAAAAGTAGAAAGTGGTCAAACCCGAGAATTTGGTTATGCCGAGGTGCGCGCCCATGGACATACCGCTTTTCTAAAAGATATTGCCGACTTCACCACTACTGAAGGGCACGGCATGCTCAAGGTATGGATGAGCCACGGAGACAAAGTCACCGAATTGCCCGCTGGCTTCAAGGTCATGGCGAGTACCCCAAGTTGCCCGATAGCCGGCATGGCTGATGAGACCCGTAAGTTCTATGCAGTGCAGTTCCACCCTGAAGTGACGCACACCGTGCAAGGCCAAGCGATGCTCAGCCGCTTCGTGCTTGATATTTGTGGCGCAAAGCCTGATTGGGTGATGCGTGACCACGTGGCCGAAGCAGTGGAGTTAATTCGCCAACAAGTGGGTGATGAAGAAGTTATTTTGGGTCTATCTGGCGGAGTAGATTCATCGGTTGCTGCCGCTTTGATACACCGAGCCATTGGCGATCAATTGACTTGCGTTTTTGTAGACCATGGTTTGTTGCGCTTAAACGAGGGCGACTTGGTCATGGACATGTTTGTTGGCAAACTCCATGCAAAAGTGATTCGCGTGGATGCGAGTGAGCTCTTCTTGGGGAAACTTGCAGGTGTCAGCGACCCAGAAGCGAAACGCAAAATCATCGGCGGATTGTTTGTAGATGTTTTCAAAGAACAAGCGGCAAAACTCAAAGCAGGTGATGGTGGGCATAAAGGTGCCACTTTCTTGGCCCAAGGCACGATTTACCCCGATGTGATTGAGTCTGGTGGTGCTAAAAGCAAAAAAGCCGTCACGATCAAAAGCCATCACAACGTAGGTGGGTTGCCTGAACAATTAGGTTTGAAGTTGCTTGAGCCTTTACGCGATCTCTTCAAAGACGAAGTGCGTGAGCTAGGTGTGGCGCTCGGGTTGCCGCATGAAATGGTCTATCGTCATCCGTTCCCAGGACCTGGTTTGGGTGTTCGTATTCTTGGAGAAGTGAAAAAAGAATACGCTGATTTGCTCAGAAGAGCAGATGCTATTTTTATTGAAGAGTTACGCAATTTCAAAGACGAATCAACTGGTAAATCTTGGTATGAGCTCACTAGCCAAGCTTTCACCGTTTTCTTGCCTGTGAAAAGTGTAGGAGTGATGGGAGATGGCCGAACCTATGAATACGTAGTGGCCTTGCGCGCAGTGCAAACCAGTGACTTTATGACAGCCGATTGGGCAGAGTTGCCTTATGCCTTGCTCAAGAAAGTGTCGGGTCGCATCATTAACGAAGTGCGTGGAATTAACCGTGTGACGATGGATGTTTCTAGTAAGCCGCCGGCTACTATTGAGTGGGAATAAACCTCACTCTCTATGACCTTATCAGTGAAATTCAGGCGTAAAAGAAACGCCTAGTTTTTTAGACAGCGTTTCTAGGTTTTTGTCTTGCGTCCATATCTTGGCATTTTCTGTCAGTAGCGTAGATGCAAGCAGAGACATATCAGTGGCGCCACAACCTGAATCATGCAGCTTATGGTTTTCTATCATGGTCATGATTTCGCGAACGGTTGCAATTTTGGCTGTCTGTAATTTTTCAAGATACTCCAGCGTTTTAAGACGGGGTGCGGGTGGAGAACCACAGGCGATTTCTAGAATTACCAAGGGATGACATAGCACTTGGTCGTTGGTTAACAAATTGACAAGTTGCAAATTGCTTTGTCTGAAATGGTTCACCCAAATAGAGGTATCGACAAGAATCATTTCGAGGTTTTACTGTTGTTTGATTTGTCTTCTTGGGATGGTTTTCATTTTTGTGGCTTTTCCTCCCAATGCGGCGAGACGCTTAGCAGACTCCACTCGAATAAAAACCTTCAATGCTTCTCGAAAAAGCTCTGATTTGTCTATGTTGGGCTCAATGACCTCTAGGGCTTGTGCATAAAGTGCGTCGTCAATCGTGACAGTTGTTCGCATACAAAATCCTTTCTCTGAATCAGATTTGATGCATTATAGAATCAAATCTGATTCAATCCTGAGTTGATTTATCTCATAAATTGCATGCGAGGTTTAAATGTGATGTGCATGTTACAAATCGATAGATCACCAAGGTTTGATACCCTCTCACAAAACTGTTGAGCATTGGTAAACAAATCCTGATGTTCCAATTTCTAGCTTTAAATTCATTCAGATGGGATGTCTATGCCTACCACT